>DASXLF010000558.1:0-11941 GCA_036496405.1 Steroidobacteraceae bacterium
GCAGCACTTTCCAGCGCTCATTGGTGGTGCGCGACAGGGCGAGATTAGCCTGCGCGGTATTCAGATCCGCGCGTGCCTGGCTGAGTTGCCGGTCCACCTCGGGCGTCTCGATTTCCGCCAGCAGATCGCCCTTTTTGACGCGTGAGCCGATGTCCGTGTACCAGCTCTTCAGATAGCCGCTGGTGCGCGCATACACGGCCGCCTCGGTATACGCCTGCACGATGCCGGGCAGTACCAGCTCATCTCCGGCATCGCTGAGCTGCGGCTTGGCAGTTACCACCGCCAGCCGCGACTCCTCGACGCTTTGCTTGCGCAGCTCCGATCGCGCCATCAACCGGCTGGCAATGCCCCAGACCGCCAAAATGATCGCCACGATCAGCAGAATCCACAGAATGATGCGAATCCGGCGCTTGAGGGCGTCACGGCGCTGGGGACTGTAAGGTACGTGCGACTGCTGCGGGTTGGTTGACTCAGCCATGCGGCCTCTCGGTTTTTGGATCGCGCTTGTGCACCAGCGTAAATACCGCCGGCACGAAGAACAGCGTGGCGAACGTTGCAAACACCAGCCCACCGATGACGGCGCGGCCGAGCGGGGCGTTCTGCTCGCCGCTCTCGCCCAGACCCAGCGCCATCGGGATCATGCCGATGATCATCGCCAGGGCAGTCATCAGCACCGGACGCAGGCGCGTGAAGCCGGCTTCCAGCGCCGCGGCCCTGGCGTCCAGGCCCGCTGCCATCTGCTCGCGCGCAAAACTGATGACCAGCACGCTGTTGGCGGTTGCCACGCCCATGCACATGATGGATCCGGTCAGCGCCGGCACGCTGACGGTGGTGTGTGTCAGGAACAGCATCCAGACGATGCCCGCCAGTGCCGCCGTCAACGCTGTGACGATGATCAACGGATCACGCATCGATTGAAAGTTGACTACGATCAGCATGTACACCAGTACCACGGCACCGACCAGGCCGAGCAGCAGTCCGGAAAATGATTGCGTCATCGTCTCGACCTGACCCTTGAGCGTAATCTTCGAGCCCTTAGGCAGATCCTTCCTGGCCGAGTCGATGATCTTATTCATCTGCGAGGCGACGTAGCCGAGATCGGTATCCTGCACGCCGCCATAGATGTCGAAGGCAGTCTGGGCGTTGTAATGACTGACCACGGCCGGCGCTTCGTCGCGGTGCATCGTGGCGATGCTGGAGAGAATCTGCGAGGTGCCGCCGTTGCTCACGCTCGCGCCGCCGCTCATGCTCAACGGTGTATTGCCCAGATCGTTGAGAGAGGCCAGCCGGAACTGCGGAGTCTGCGAGACCACATTGTATTGCGTGCCGGTGCCCGGATCGATCCAGAACGAGGGCGCCGTCTGAAAGCTGCCGGACAGACTGATCAGCATGTTGGCGGCAACGTTCTGCTCCGTGAGCCCGAGCAGCTGCGCCTTGCTGCGATCGACATCGACGTCGATCTGCGGGTAGTTATAGGCCTGCTGGATATGCAGATCAGCCGCGCCGGCTATGCCGGACAGTTTCCGCAACAGCGAATTCATGTACGCGCGGTTGGCCTTGACGTTCGGGCCGGAAACCTGGACATCCAGCGGCGATGGCAAGCCGAAGTTCAGGATTTGGCTGACGATGTCGGCCGGCAGGAACTGGAACTGCGTCGATGGATAGGTCTCGGCCAGCTTGGCGCGCAGGCTGCGCAGATAGCCTTGCAGCGACGAGTGTTTCTTGGCGAAGTTGATGAATATGTCGGCGTCGCTCGGTCCCACGGGAGCCGAGGTGCTGTACGCGAGATTGATGCCGCTGTAGGGCAGCCCGAGATTGTCGACGATGCTGACGATCTCCTTGCCCGGAATCAGTTCACGAATGGTCTTTTCCACCGCATCGCACAGTACCGCGGTCTCCTCGATGCGCGTGCCGGTGCTGGCGCGCAGATGCAGTTTGAGCTGCCCGGCATCCACGGTCGGGAAAAAATCCTGTCCCAGACCCGGCAAGGGACCGAGCGGAAATGCCAGCAGCGCGGTAGCCGCCATGACGACTATGAACAGTACGGCGAAGCCCACGCCGCCGTCGATGGCCATGCTGAGTATCTCGCGGTAGGCGCCACGCATGCGCTCAAAGCCGTGCTCGAAGCCCTGCTGAATTCGCACCAGGAAATTCTTGCGGGTGTGATGGTCCGTCTCATCCTTCTTCTTGAGCCAGTATTTCGCCAGCGTTGGAATCAGCGTACGGGATAGCAGGTACGAGGCCAGCATCGCGAACACCACCGCTTCCGCCAGTGGAATGAACAGATACTTGGCAATCCCGGCCAGCAGGAACATGGGCACGAACACGATGCAGATCGAGAGCGTCGACACCAATGCCGGCAAGGCAATCTGGCGCGCGCCCTCGAGGATGGCCGGCTCGACGTCGGCGCCCTGTTCCAGGTGATAGTTGATGTTCTCGATCGTGACCGTGGCGTCGTCCACCAGAATGCCCACGGCCAGCGCCAGACCGCCAAGCGTCATGATGTTGATGGTTTCGCCGAGCGCCGAGAGGCACGCCACCGATGCCAGGATGGAAAGCGGTATGGAGATGGTGATGATCAGGGTGCTGCGCCAGCTGCCCAGGAACAATAGGATCATGAGGCCGGTCAGCGCCGCGGCGATCACCGCTTCCCGGATCACGCCGGAGATGGCTGCGCGGACGAAGATCGACTGGTCGCTCAAGGCCTGCACCTGCACCTGCGACGGCAGTGTTGCCCTGGCGTTCGGCAGGCGCTGGTTGATGCCATTGATGATATCGATGGTCGAGGCTTTGCCGGTCTTGAGAATATTCATCAGCACGGCGCGCTTGCCGTCGACGCGGGCAATACTGGTCTGCGGGGCGTAGCCATCGCGCACATGGGCCACGTCGTGCACGTAGACGATGCCGCCATTGCGGGCCGCGATCGGCAGATCGTTGATCTCGCTGATCTGGGTGGGATTGGCGTTGAGCCTGACGAAATATTCGCGTGTGTCGATTTTTTCGGTGCCGGCCGGCAGGATCAGATTCTGGGCACCGATGGCGCTCACCACGTCACTGCCCGCCAGCCCGCGTGCTCTCAACTCGTCCGGGTCCAGATCCACCTGCACCTGACGCTGACGCCCGCCCAACGGATACGGTATGGAAGCCCCCGCGACGGTCGCCAGCTGCACCCGCAGCACGTTATTGCCCAGATCGAACAGCTCCTGTTCCGGCAGCGTGTCGCTGGAGAGTGCCAGCTGCAGGATCGGCACGCTCGAGGCGTTATAGGCCAGAATGTAGGGCGGGTTGGTTCCCGGCGGCGAAACCTGCAATTGCGTCTGCGACACCGCGGTGATCTGGGAGAACGACAGGGCCTGATTGACGTCGGGTTGAAAAAAGTACTTGACCACGGCTTCGCCGAGCACCGACTGGGACTCGGTGTGCTCGACATCGTTGACCGTGGTCTGGGCCACGCGCTCGGAGAACAGAACGATGCGGTTGGCCATCTCCTCCGGCAGCAGACCGGTATAGCGCCAGATGACCGCCGCAATGGGGATATTGATGTTCGGGAAGATATCCGTGGGCATGCGCAGGATGGAGAGCACGCCCAGGAGCACTATCAGCGCCGCCAGCATGATGAACGTATACGGACGCTGCAGCGCAACCTTGACAATCCACATGCGTGGTTTACCTGAACCGGCGGAAGTGGCGCCAGTTTATCAGCGCAAGCGCTACAGCGCTGTCGTTATGCGCCTGCGCGCGACGCCAATTGCGTTAACATTTATTCATGCTATCGAGAGTATCGCGCGTGCCCCACCCTGCTTCTTCTTGCAAATGCAAGACCCCGGAGAATTGCTGCCGCGATATTCTTGTTCACAGCAGGCCGCGCTAACATGAGCGCGGCGACCCTTTAGCTACCCCCAGGAGCCGAAACCATGAGCGACGACAACGGCTACACGCCGCCGAAGGTCTGGACCTGGAACAAGGAAAACGGCGGACAGTTCGCCAACATCAACCGACCGGTCGCCGGCCCGACACACGAGAAGATACTGCCCATCGGCCGCCATCCCTTGCAGCTGTATTCGCTGGCCACGCCCAATGGCGTGAAAGTGACGGTGATGCTCGAGGAGCTGCTGGCGCTGGGTCGTTCGGGGGCCGAATACGATGCCTGGCTGATCAATATCGGCACCGGGGATCAGTTCGGTTCGGGTTTCGTGGCCGTGAATCCGAACTCGAAAATCCCGGCGCTCATGGATCGCAGTGGCCCGACGCCGATTCGCGTGTTTGAATCCGGTGCCATACTGATTCACCTGGCCGAGAAATTCGGCGCGTTACTGCCGACCGAACCCGGGCCGCGCGCCGAATGCCTGTCCTGGCTGATGTGGCAGATGGGCTCGGCGCCCTACATGGGCGGTGGCTTCGGTCATTTCTACGTCTACGCACCCATCAAGATCGAATATGCCATCGACCGCTTCGCCATGGAGGTAAAGCGGCAGATGGATGTGCTGAATAGACACCTCGCCCAGAGTAAATACCTGGCGGGCGCGGACTACACCATCGCCGACATCGCCGTCTGGCCCTGGTATGGCCGGCTCGCCATGGGAGTGGTGTACGGGGCCGCCGAATTCCTGCAGGTGCATGAATATAAGAATGTCAGGCGCTGGGCCGATGCGGTTGCGGAGCGGCCGGCCGTGATACGCGGCTCCATGGTGAACCGGACCTACGGCGAACTTTCGGGCCAGCTGCACGAGCGTCATGACGCCAGCGACTTCCAAAACAAGACACAGGACAAGGTGAGCGCATCGCCGTGAAGCCGCTGCCCGCAGCTCTCGCCGGCACGATCTTTTGCCTGATCGTTAAAGCCACGATTGCTCTCGCAGCGCCGGCAGATGTGGACGCGAACCGGCTGCGGCATGCCGATTCCGAGCCGGGCAATTGGATGAGCTATGGCCGCACCTACGATGAGCAACGATTCAGCCCACTGACACAAATCAACGCCAACAACGTTGGGCAGCTCGGGCTGGCCTGGTTCGCCGATCTGGACACCCATCGAGGTCAGGAAGCGACGCCACTGGTGGTCGATGGCGTGCTTTACACGTCCACCGCCTGGAGCATGGTGAAGGCCTACGATGCCGCCACGGGCAAACCGATCTGGGCGTATGACCCCAGGGTTCCGCGCGAGATCGGGCCCAATATCTGTTGTGACGCCGTCAATCGCGGCGTCGCCGTTTGGAAAGGCCGGGTCTACGTCGGCACACTGGACGGGCGGCTGATCGCATTGGATGCCGCCACCGGCAAACCGCGATGGAGCGTGCAGACCACCGACCGGTCAAAGCGCATCACGATCACCCAGGCGCCACGGGTGGTGAAAGACCGCGTGATCATCGGCATGAGCGGCGGCGAGTACAACGTGCGCGGATACATCTCCGCTTACGATGCGGCCACCGGCAAACTGGCGTGGCGCTTTTATACCGTTCCCGGCGATCCGTCGAAGCCGTTCGAAGCGCCCATTCTGGCGAAAGCGGCGCGCACCTGGAGCGGACCCTGGTGGAAGCTCGGAGGTGGCGGCACCACGTGGGATGCCATCGCTTACGATCCGGACCTGGATCTGCTGTATTTCGGGACCGACAACGGCGATCCGTGGAACGCGAAATTTCGCAGCGAGAATCACGGCGACAATCTGTTCCTCACATCGATCATCGCCGTGCGCCCCGAAACCGGTAAATATGTATGGCACTACCAGTTAATCCCGGGTGATGAATGGGACTTCTCCGCCACGCAACAGATCATCCTGGCCGATGTGCGTATCGATGGCGCGTTACGCAAGGTGCTCATGCAAGCGCCCAAGGATGGATTCT
This sequence comes from Steroidobacteraceae bacterium, assembly GCA_036496405.1. Lineage (GTDB taxonomy): Bacteria > Pseudomonadota > Gammaproteobacteria > Steroidobacterales > Steroidobacteraceae > FEN-1191. The sequence continues at coordinate 5,838 of DASXLF010000558.1, forward strand.
TCTACGTGCTGGATCGTCGCACCGGTGAGTTGCTGTCCGCGAAGCCCTTCACCACGGTGAACTGGGCGTCCGGCATCGATCTACGCACCGGCCGGCCAATTGAAAATCCCGCGGCCCGCTATTCACAAACCGGCAAGCCGTGGCTATCGCTACCGGGCGCCATGGGCGGCCATAGCTGGCAGCCCATGTCGTACAGCCCCGCCACCGGATTGGTCTACATTCCCGCCAACGAGGCGGCGTTCCCCTACACGCCGGAGAACCAGTTCGATCCCAAGCCGCGCGGGATGAATAATGGCCTCGACAAGCTGGCCGGCGATCTGCCGCCCGATCCCGCCGTGCGCGCGCAGATCGCGGCGGCGCTGAAGGGCTATGTGGTGGCATGGGACCCGGCGCTTGCCCGGCAGGCTTGGCGCATCGACCTGCACGGACCCTGGAATGGCGGCCTGATGAGTACTGCCGGTAACCTTTTGTTTCAGGGCAATGCGTCGGGTGAGTTCGTGGCATATCGCGCCGACAACGGTGAGCGCCTGTGGTCACAGCCCACGCAAACCGGTGTGGTCGCCGGTCCGATGACGTACGAGGTCGGTGGCGTGCAGTACGTGGCGGTAATGGCCGGCTGGGGCGGCGTGTTTCCACTGGTCGCCGGGGAACTGGCGGACAAATCGGGCAAGCAACGCAATGTCAGTCGTTTATTGGTGTACAAGCTCGGCGGCAATGCGGCCCTGCCAGCGCCCGAGAACAGCGAACGCGCCCTTAATCCGCCGGCGGAACATGCCGATGAGGCCACGCTCAACAGCGGCCACGCGCTGTACGCCAACTTCTGTTCCGACTGTCACGGCGCCCGCGCCCACGCCGGTGGCGTCACTCCCGATCTTCGCGCCAGTGCGGCGCTCGGCAGCGATGCCTGGTTCGACGTGGTTCTGGGCGGCGCATTAAAAACCCAGGGCATGGCATCGTTCGCCGACGTGCTCGATCACCAGCAGGCGGCCGCGGTGCGTTCCTGGGTGATATCGGTGGCGCAGGCCGATAAAGCCAGTGGGGCCCTGGCGCAGTCACCTTGAGGCTCGCCGCTTCACCATCAGAGCAGCTCGATGGAAGATGTGATTGTCATCGGCGGCGGCCCGGTCGGATTTATCAATGCCCTCGGGTTGGCGCAGGCCGGCGTCCGCGTCAGCATCATCGAAGCCGAATCCAAAATTATCGACTCGCCGCGGGCGGCGGTATATTTCTGGTCGGTGCTCGACGGTTTCGAGCGCCTGGGGATACTGCAGGAAGCCAAGACCTGCGGACTGTGCAAGCAGGATTACACCTACCTCGTGCGAAGCACCGGCGAGCGTATCGTCTATTCCATAGAGCCGCTGTCGACCGTCTCGCCCCACCCGTATAACCTGCACCTGGGTCAGGAGCGTCTGGCCGATATCGTCAAGCGCCGCCTGCAGGGCTTTGCCAACGCCACCATCCGCTTCGGCACGCGGCTGCAACAGTTGCGCCAGGATGCCGAGGGAGTGACGCTCACGGTGAGCGGCGCCAGCGGCACGGAAGAGTTGCGGGCCAAGTGGGTGATCGGTGCGGACGGCGCCGCCAGCGCGGTGCGCCGCCTGCTCGGATTGTCGTTCGATGGCATGAGCTGGCCGGAGCGGTTCGTCGCCACCAACGTCAAGTACGATTTCGAGCGCCATGGCTACGCACGCGCCACCTTTGTCATCGATGAGCACTTTGGCGCCGTCATCGCCATTTTGAACACCGATGGACTCTGGCGCTGTACATATATGGAGGATGCAACGCTGCCGGAGGAGACGGTGCTGGACCGGCTGCCGCAGATGTATCAGGCGCTGCTCCCTGGCCGCGGCTCGTACCAGCTGGTGGCCGCATCCCCTTATCGCATGCACCAGCGCTCGGCGGCGCATTACCGCGTCGGCCGCGTCGTCCTGGCCGGCGATGCCGCCCATGTCACCAATCCCACCGGCGGCCTGGGCCTCACCAGCGGTTTGTTTGACAGTTATGCGCTCTACCCGGCGCTGAGCGCCATCGTTCTGGAGGGCGCTGACGATGAAGCGCTGGATCGCTATTCGGCCTCGCGCCGCGAGGTGTTCCTGCAGCGCGTATCGCCGCAGGCCATCGCCAACAAACAGCTCATCTACCATGCCAACGGCGGCGGATCCCAACTCGAAGAGGCGCTGGCGGGCCTGCGCCGGCTCGCCACCGATCGCGACTTCCTGCGCGAGCGCCTGATGTTTACCCGCTCGCTGGAGACCCCACCGTTGCTCGGCGCCGCCCAGTCCGGACGGGTGGCGCGTTGAACGTCGACCCTGCTGCCGTGTGCGATACTCGCCGCACTCAGCGGGCCGGCTTCGCACCGCCCGCTAAATACAAGTCGCCGGGGTTGTACGCTCATGACTGATCATCGCCAGTTCCTCACCACCCACGTCGGCAGCCTGCCGCGCACCGAGGAACTCAAGCAGCTGATGTTCGCACGCGAGGATGGACTGCCCTTCGACCCGGCGGCACTGGATGCGCAGGTGACGCGGGCCGTCAAGGGCGTGGTCGACCGACAGTTGCAGGTGGGCCTCGACATCATCAATGACGGCGAGATGCCCAAGCCCAGCTACGCCACTTACGTCAAGGACCGGCTCGCAGGCTTCGGCGGCACCGGCAACAGCTACGTGTTTCAGGACCTCGAGGCCTACCCGGGTAGCAAGGCCGGGATGTTCGACGATCCCGGGCGCAAGCATCGCAAGACTCCGGCCTGCAATGCGGCGATCCGCATGCGCGATCTCGATGCACCGAAGCAGGATGCGCAGCGCCTGCAAAGCTCGCTCGCGGGACGCGAGCCCGCCGGCCTGTTTCTCAATGCCGCCTCCCCGGGCGTGACCACCCTTTTCTTTCGCAACGAGTTCTATCCCAGCCACGAGGATTACCTGTTCGCGTGCGCCGATGCGCTGCGATTGGAATATGAGGCGGTCGTGGCCGCCGGCGTGACCTTGCAGATCGACTGCCCCGATCTCGCCATGGGCCGGCACACGCAATTCGCGCACCTCGACCTGAATGGATTTCGCGATCGCATGACGCTGCACGTGGAAGCGCTCAATCGCGCGCTGGTCAACATCCCGGCCGAGAAGGTGCGCATGCACGTGTGCTGGGGAAACTATCCCGGCCCGCATCACTGCGATGTACCGCTGGCCGATATCGTCGACATCCTCTGGCGGGCCAAGCCGCACGCCATTCTGTTCGAGGCCGCCAATCCGCGTCACGCGCACGAGTGGACGCTGTTCGAAACGGTGAAGCTGCCCGAGGGTAAGATCCTGGTCCCAGGCGTGATCGAGTGCCAATCGACCTACATAGAACATCCGGAACTCATCGCCCAGCGTATCGGCCGCTACGCCAACCTCGTGGGACGCGACAACGTGATGGCGGCGGTGGACTGCGGCTTCAGCATTCATGTGGGCTCGAGCGGCGTCGACCCGGAAGTGATCTGGGGCAAACTTCAGGCTCTGGCGCAGGGCGCGGCCATTGCCAGCAAAAAGTTCTGGCACTGAAGATAGGTCGGGGCACAACGGAGGCAACAGACGTGGATGAATCCAAGGACGCGGCATTCGCCGCAGGCATGCAGGTGCGGCGCGAAATGTTCGGTCCCGGCGGCGCCGAGGAGCGCTACGCGCAGGCCACCGACTTCAATCGGCCGTTCGAAGACATGGTCACGCGCTACTGCTTCGGCGATACCTGGACCCGGCCAGGGCTGGACCGCAAGACCCGCAGTCTGATCACCTTGGCGGCACTGACCGCACTGACCAAGCCCAATCAGCTCAAAGCGCACGTCGCCGGCGCCCTGGCCAACGGCTGCAGCATCGAGGAGATTCGCGAGACCATTCTGCACACCAGTGTCTATGCCGGCGTACCGTGCGGCGTCGAAGCCTTCAATGCCGCCGGCGAAACGCTCGCCGCTCACGCGCGGAGCCGGCGCTGAACGTCGCATTCATCGGCGTGGGGGCGATGGGCGCGCCGATGGCGAGCTGCATCGCGCGCGCCGGCCACACGCTCATCCTGTACGACAGCGTGCGCGAGCGCGCCGCGCAGGTGGCCAACGCACAGAAAGGCCGCGTCGCGGACGGATTCGATGAGCTTGCGGACTCGGACTTCGTCATCACCATGCTGCCCACCGGACAGATCGTGCGCGATCTGTACCTGCGCGATGGCCTGGCGCACAAGCTGCGACGGGGCGTCACTGCCATCGACATGAGTTCGTCCGATCCCGTGGGCACGCGCGAGCTTGGCGTGGCGCTCGCAGCCCTCGGCATTACGCTGATCGACGCGCCCGTCTCCGGCGGTGTGCCGCGGGCGACTCAGGGCACGCTCACCATCATGATCGGCGGCGATGATGCAGCGGCGATCGAGCGCGCGCGGCCATTGCTGAGCAGCATGGGTGAACGGCTGTTCGACACCGGCGGCTTGGGAAGCGGACACGCGATGAAAGCGTTGAACAATTTCGTGGCTGCGGCCAGCTTTGCCGCCTGCGCCGAGGCGCTGCTAGCGGGACAGCGCTTCGGCCTCGATCCTACGCGCATGGTGGAGATACTAAACGTCTCCACCGGCCGCAGCTTTCACACCGATGTGGTGCTGCGCGAACACGTGGTCGGCGGCCGGTTCGCCACCGGCTTTCAGCTCGGATTACTCGCCAAGGATGTGCGCATCGCCGCCGACCTGGCGCAGAAGCTGCGGCTGGATGCGCCGCTGGTGCGTCTGGTCAGCGAGCGCTTTGACGCCGCGCGCGATGCGCTCGGCTACGGGCGCGATCATACGGAGGCGATCAAGGCCTGGGACCAGAACAGCGCCGTATGACCGAGGCGGGCCGCGACGTCGACGTCGTACAGGTGATCGACTCGGCGCCGTATTTCGGCTGGCCGCTGGCCATCACGGCCTTGACCGTTCTCATTATGCTGGTCGACGGCTACGACTTGCAGACCATGTCATTCGCCGCCCCTGCCATCGTGGCCGATTGGGGCATCGCGCGCTCCGATCTCATCTGGGTATTGAATGGCAGTCTGATCGGTATGGCCCTCGGCTCGGTGGTGCTCGGCCGGATTGGCGACCGCGTGGGCCGCAAGCCCGCTTTCATCGCCTGTCTGCTCTCTCTATGCGCCGGCTCGCTGCTGAGCGCCCATGCCCGCACGCTCGGCGAGTTGTTTATCTGGCGTGCCGCCACCGGCATCGGACTGGGCGGGCTGACGCCGCTGGCCGCCACGTTCATTTCCGAGTGGACGCCGCGGCGGATACGAAGTGTCGCCGTCACCTGCGCCATAGTGTCCGTTCCTCTGGGCGGCATGCTAGGAGCCATGGTCGCGCAACGAGCTATCCCGGCATTCGGCTGGCATGCCGTGTTCTGGATCGGGGCCGCCCTGCCGTTGCTGTTCGCCATGCTGGCCGCCGGGCTGTTGCCGGAGTCGGCGCGTTACCTGGCGCAGGATCAGCGGCACTCGCGACGTCTGGCGATGATCCTCAACCGCCTGGTGCGGGCACGTCGCTACACGGGCAGCGAGAATTTTCAGGTGACTGAACTTGCGGCGCCCAGTCGTCACTGGCTGCGCATCATTCTCGGCGGCGAATACCGGTACACGACCTTGCTGCTGTGGTCGGCCTTCGCATTCAACACCCTCGCCCTCTATACCTATGCCAACTGGCTGCCGACCGTGCTGACGGCGGCCGGATTCACGCAGAAGGCGGCACTGGAGCAGCTGCAGTACTTTAACTTCGGCGGCTTTTTCGGCGCCATCGGCGGCGCGACACTGATCGGCCGCTACGGCTCGCGTCGGGTGGGCAGCGGCCTGGCACTGCTCGGCGCCGGGGCATCACTGCTGATCGGCATCACGCTGGCACACTCAAGTCCCAGTCATCTGCTGTCGCCGCTGGTGATGGCCGCGGGGGCTGCGTTCAGCGGCGTGCAGTGTTTCCTTTACGCGGTCGGCGCCCATTCCTACCCCACCTATGTTCGTGCCGCGGGGGTCGGCTGTGCGCAAAGCATATCGCGCATCGGCGGGGTGCTCGGCGGGCTGGCGGCTGGGGCTTTCTTCGGGCTGCAGCCCCAGCCGGCGCTCAGCAGCTTTTTCTAC
>DASXLF010000559.1:0-1985 GCA_036496405.1 Steroidobacteraceae bacterium
CCCGACGGCAAGCTGGTCGTGCGGGCGAACGCCACGCGCGCTGAAGTCGATGCGTGGGACTACGTGGTGACGCTCGCCCTCGGTGCGCTGGGATTCCTGATCCTGGTCAACGCCATGGTGTTCTGGCTGGTCGGGCGCGCGGTGCGGCCTTTCGGCCAGATCGTCCAGGCGCTGAACCAGCTGCAGGCCGGACGCTTCGACGCGGCGCTGCCGCCGCTGGCAGGGACCGAGGCCGCGGCCATCGGCGCGGCCTTCAACCGCATGGTCGGCGAGCTGCAGGGGCACATCGAAACCGAACGCCGCGCAGTGCGCGCCGAACTGCAGCTCTCAGACAGCCGCGATCTCACGCAGTGGATCGACAGGCACATCGAAGCGGAGCGCCGCATGATCGCGCGGGAGCTGCACGACGAGCTCGGCCAGTCGGTGACGGCGATGCGCAGCATGGCGCTGTCGATCGCCACGCGTGTGCACTCGTTCGATCCACAGGCCGAGCAGGCGGCGCGCCTGATCGCCGACGAGTCCTCGCGTTTGTACGACGCGATGCACGGCATCATCCCGCGCCTGACACCGCTGGTTCTGGACAACTTCGGGCTGGCCGAGGCATTGAATGATCTTGCCGAGCGCACGCAACGCATCCATACGGATGTGCAGATTGACGTGAATGTCGAGCTGGCCGACGGCATGCCGTGTGCCGACGTGTCGCTCGCCTTGTATCGGGCGGCGCAGGAGGGAATCACCAATGCGCTGCGCCACGGCAAGGCCCGCCACCTGGAGCTCAGCCTGCAGGAGCAGGCCGGCAATGTGACGCTGGAACTGGTCGACGACGGCACCGGCATGCCGCCGGAAGACCCGAAACGCGGCGGCCATTACGGGCTGCGCTGGCTTGCCGAACGCGTGGAGGGACTGGGTGGCACCTTGGAGATCGAGCGCGCGGTGCCGCACGGCGTGCGCCTGCAGGTGCGCTTGCCCCTGTCGACGCACAAGGAGACCGCATGATCCGCGTGCTGCTGGTCGATGACCACAAACTGGTCCGCGTGGGCTTTCGCATGCTCCTGGCCGATGCGCAGGTCGAAGTGGTGGGAGAGGCCGAAAGCGGCGAACAGGCCTGCATCGACTATCCACGCGTCAAGCCGGACGTGGTGGTGATGGACCTCTCGATGCCCGGCATGGGCGGCCTGGAGGCGGTCCGGCGCTTGCTGGCACAAGATCCGAAGGCGCGCGTGCTGGCCCTGTCGGCCCATGAGGACACTGCCCATCCGCGGCGGGTATTGCGCGCCGGGGCGCTCGGCTACCTGACCAAACGCAGCGCGCCCGATGCGCTGATCGCCGCAGTCACCGCCGTGGCGCGCGGCGAGCGCTATGTCGATGCCCAGACGGCACAAGCCCTGGCGCTGACGCAGCTCGAAGGCGACACCAGCCCGGCCGATACGTTGAGCGAGCGCGAGTTCTCGGTCTTCATCCAGTTGGCCCGCGGCCAGAGCGTGGCGCAGATCGCCGAGACCCTGAACCTCTCGCCGAGCACGGTCGGCACGCACCTGTACCACGTCAAGCAGAAGCTCGGAGCGAGCAACCAGTCGGAGCTGACGCTGGTCGCGCTGCGATGGGGGCTGATCCAGGCCTGAAAGAACAGGTCACAGGTCAAGGACCGGCCATCCGGATTGCAAGGCGTGCGCGCGCAGGCGTTCGTCCGGACACACCACCACCGGATGCGTGACGACACCGAGCAACGGCAGATCACCCATGGCGTCCGAATAGAACCACGACTGCCCGAATTCGGCCAGGCTGCGCCGCGATCCCGGTGGCTGCATGGCGAGCCAATCATTGACGCGCGTGACCTTGTGTTGCCGATAGCAGGGCTCGCCATCGATCTCTCCGGTGAATGGGGCGCCCTCCACGCCATCCACCGTGGCCGGGCGCGTGGCCACCAGTTGATCGATGCCGAACAGTCGGGCGATCGGCGCCGAAATCAGTTCCGTCGTCGCCGT
>DASXLF010000560.1:0-1674 GCA_036496405.1 Steroidobacteraceae bacterium
GCTGGCATGCAAGTCGTCGATGCGCGCGGTCAATGCGCGCACAAACTTGCCTAGCAGCACGCCGGACGGGCCGCGCGGCGCGGCGCCATGCAGATCGAGCTTGTGCGGCAGCAACGCATCCAGCGAATCGCGGGGTACGAAAAGCAGGATGTCGGAACCCGCCGGCACATCGAAGTGCAAGGGTTGCCCCATGTCGACGAACACGGGGCCATACGCCAAGTCCTTCTCCCGAGCATTCGAAATCGCACAGGCGTCGACGTAGCTATCTTCGGGCAGCATCGGCACTCGCAGGCAATAGTGGTCCAGCTGGCTGGCGCGAATGTGACGCTCGTCGCGCACGACGCCATGCGCGAACATCGTGCGTTCGAGCAACGCCATGCCGCCGAGCATGTAGCCCCGAAGCTCGACCTTTCCTGGCGGCGCTGTTCCGTCGGGAAGCTCAAGTTCAAAGTTCTCGCTGAATTTCTGACGTAGGTCTTCCTTCACGCGCGGGTAAGCGTGGCCCCGTCGGTCGAAGCAAAAGGCCGGTAACTTCTCGTGCAGGTCCATGGCAATTCTCCAAGGTGGCTGGTCAGTCCACCGCGACGCGGCGTACACCCGGTGGCTGCCACGCGCCACTGAAGATCTCGGGGCCGGGCAGGTAGATGCGCATGGTCAAGGCAAAGTTGCCGGCCTTGGGCGCAGGCAGCCAGTTGGCCGCGTGCTCGCCACCAGGGCTGTCGGACCGGACGTACAAATCCAGCGACCCATCTGCATTGAACTTGAGGGCATCGCGGTCACCCAGCGCAAAGCGCTGGATTTCGTTGGGGACCTGATAGCCCTGCAGGTCGTAGAGCGACACCGACCAGAACGCGCCGGCGGGTGGAAGTTGTCCCCTCTCGAAGTGCAGCACATAGCGCTGGTCGCCCGACAGGCGTTTGCCCTCGCTGTCCACGCCAGTGGTGGGGTACACCGAATCCTCGGGCAGATTCGCTCCGATGCCGGCCAGCGCGATCATCGCGCGCCGGTCGTAGCTGCTGCCATAGCTGCCAATGTTTTCGGTGATGGTGGACCAGCCGTTCACGCGGCCGGCGGTCGTGCGCATGCGCGCCTGCAGCCGCTCCTTGGCGTCGTTGGCGCCGGCGTTGATGGCGGCCACCGTTTCGGCGTCCAGGCCCTGCTGCTCGAAGCTCTTGCCCGGCACAAAGCCAATTTGCGCGGCACGCATCAGGATCGGCGTGTCCACCATGTGCGGCGGATACTTTTTCATGAGCTCGGCCAATCGGGTCAACAGCGACATCCCGTCGAGGCGAATGACTTGGAGCAAAGGCGGTGTGCTCATGTCCACCGCGGGGTCGACCGGCGAGGGTGCCAGGGGAGCCAACGGCTTGCCCCACTGGCTCAGGGGCGTGAGCCTGAATCCGTCCTGGATCTTGTGCACGTTGGCGAAGTCCTGCGTGCCATTGGCCTGGACGCGGCCCATGACCCACACCAGTGGCGTCGGCGCATTCACTCGCGCGACACCGGCGGGCAGTTCGCCGCGCCAGCTGGGATCGACGATCGCGAACTGGCCGCCGTTTTCGCCAGTGACGCGCGTGCCAGGGTCAAGGAAGACGTCGGTCCACATGTCCAGCACGGGAACCAGGTAGTAGCGTTGCGGGCTGGGCGGCACCGTGAGGATGACCGGCTCCTTGC
>DASXLF010000561.1:0-2601 GCA_036496405.1 Steroidobacteraceae bacterium
CGCCCATGTCGAAGAACAGCGCGCTGGGGACATGCACCTCGCCGAGGATCGGCAGATGCACGTGCGCCGTATGCGTGGTGAGGAACGGATAGCCGAGCACGATGGCGCCGCCACCCGTCGCCAGCGCGAGCAGCAGGCCGACGGCGATCCAGCGCCTCGGGTAGATGCGCAGATGCTCTTCCACCCACTCGGTGCCGGAGACGATGAACTGAAGCAGCAACGCGACGGACATCACCAACCCGGCCACGAAGCCGCCGCCGGGCTGGTTGTGGCCGCGCATGAAGAAATAGACGGAGACCAGTACCGACAGCGGCAGCAGCAGGCGCACCAGCACGGCAGGAACCATCAGGTAGCCGACGGCGGTGTCCTTGGCGCGTCGTGGATTGAGCAGATCGGTGTTCAAGTCGTCAGCCAGGAGGCGCTGTTGCAACGGCAGCGCCATCGATTCGGGCGCCGGACGGAACCGGCGCAGCAGCGCATAGACCGTCAGGGCGACCACGCCCAGCACCGTGATCTCTCCGAACGTATCGAAGCCGCGGAAGTCGACCAGCATCACGTTGACCACGTTCGTGCCTCCCCCGCGGGTCAGCGCGCGCTCCAGAAAGAAGGTTGAGATGCTCTGCGGGAAGGGGCGCGTCATCATCATCCAGGCGATCGAGCCCAGGCCGGCGCCTGCAGCGATCGCAATGAACATGTCGCGTCCTCGCCGTCCCCAATGGCGCAGCCGGCCGCGCGCCGGTTCGGGCATGGCGGTGCGCATCGGAAGCCACCGCAAGCCCAGCAGGATCAACACCGTCGTCACTACCTCGACCACCAGTTGTGTGAGCGCGAGATCGGGTGCCGAGAACCAGATGTAGGTGATGCAGCACACCAGTCCTGCACCCGACGCCAGCATCAGCGAAGCGAGCCGGTGGAACTTGGCTTGCCATGCGGCCGCGACGGCACAGGTGCAGCCGATGAGCCAGGTCATCGCGAACATGGGCGAGAAGGGGAGCAGTTCGCGCGACCCGCTCCCGGCCGGCGTGAAATGAAGTGCCGCGCCCGCACCGGCGATCGCGACTCCGACGAGCAGGAGCAATTGCATCTGCAGGCGCCGGGTGCCCAGCAAACGCCGCCCGCGACGGCCAGCTTCGCTGAGACGCGCGAGCAGGTTCTCGAAGATGCGCTGCCCGTCGAAGCGATGCAGCAGCGGCGTGGTCTCGAACGCGCCGCGTGCGCGCCCGCGGCGTTGCAGCAGGTAGATCACCACGCCGCCGAATGAAGCGATGAGGCTCATCGCCAGCGGTCGATTGAAACCGTGCCACACCGCCAGGCTGTATTCGGGAAGTTGGCCGCCCACGACCGGTGTGGCGGCCGCGGCGAGAAAGGCGCCGACTGCCCACGCCGGCGCCACGCCGACCACCAGGCAGATCAGCACCAGCAACTCGACCGGCACGCGCATCCAGTGCGGGGGCTCGTGCGGTTGCTTGGGCACGTCGGGGGGAGCGCAAGGCGGGCCGAAGAACACGTCGAACACGAAGCGCAACGAATACGCGACGCTGAACATGCCGGCGAGCGTCGCCATGACGGGCAAGCTCTTGCTGACCCATGGCGTTGCGTCGACGAAGGCGACCTCGGCAAAGAACATTTCCTTCGACAGGAAGCCGTTGAGCAGCGGGACGCCAGCCATGGCCGCGCTCGAAATGATCGCCAGCGTGCCGGTGATCGGCATCAGCTTGAGCAGCCCGCTGAGCTTGCGAATGTCGCGCGTGCCGCTCTCGTGGTCGATGATGCCGGCCGCCATGAAGAGCGACGCCTTGAAGGTCGCGTGGTTCATGATGTGGAAGATGGCGGCAACTTGCCCCAGAGGTATGTCGAGGCCGATTAGCAAGGTGATCAACCCGAGATGGCTGATTGTCGAGTAGGCAAGCGTTCTTTCAGATCCTGCTGAAAAACCGCGATGAACGCGCCTAGGACAAAAGTAATGAGTCCCGCGGACGCCACGAGCCAGAGCCACTCGTTGGTCCCTCCCAGCGCAGGCCACAGCCGCACCAGCAGAAAGACGCCCGCTTTCACCATGGTGCTGAATGGAGGTAGGCTGAGACTGGAGTTGGCGCCGCCATCGCCTGCGGCAGCCAGAAGTGGAATGGGAACTGGGCGCTCTTCGTCAGGGCACCAAGAAGAATGAGGACGAGCGCGGGGATGTAGAGTGAATGTGCGCGAATGGTGGCGCCAGACGCGAGCACTCGATCGAGGTCGTAGTTGCCGACGATGTGCCCAAGTATCAACACGCCAGCGAACAGGCAGAGTCCGCCCGCCGACGTAATGATTAGGGCCATCCGCGCACCATCCCGCGCCTGCGCCTTCTGGTGCCAGTAGCCGATCAGGAGGAAGGAAAATAGGCTGGTCAACTCCCAAAAGAAGACAAGTTGGATCAGGTTCCCCGACAGCACGATGCCAAGCATCGCGCTCATAAAAGCAAGCAGGAATGAGAAGAAGCGCGGCACCGGATCCGCGGGCGACATGTAGTACCGGGCGTACAGCACCACCAGGACTCCGATTCCGGTGATGAGTAGGGCAAGCACCCACGCGAAACCATCCATCCTCAGGTTGAACACGAGG
>DASXLF010000562.1:0-2003 GCA_036496405.1 Steroidobacteraceae bacterium
CTGCTTCTGGTAGGCGGCGTTGACGGACGGATAGCTGCCACACACAACCTGACCCATCAGGTCGACAATCTGGGAAAACAGCAACTCACGCGTATACTGCTTGTAACCGTTCATCAGTAAAATTGGCGCAGCTGCGCGAGACGGCGGTTGATAGCATCATGGTATGGACGAGCTGACGTGTCCGGGCTGTCGCGAACTGCTGAAGCGCAATGGCGAACTCGAAGCGCGGATTCACGAGTTGGAAGCCCAACTCGGCCGCAATGCCTCGAACTCGTCCATCCCGCCGTCGGCCAACCCGCCGCAGGCACCACCCCCCGTGCGCAAACAGCCGACCGGCCGCAAGCCCGGCGGCCAGCCCGGACACGCGCCGCACCTGCGCCACCGCCTGCCGGCCGAACGCCTCACCGAGCCTACCGTGCATTACTGGCCGCCGAGTTGTGCAGGCTGCCAACAGCCGTTGCCGGCCGTGCCCCATCCCGATGACCCAGAGCCACGCTGGCACCAAGTCGTCGAACTGCCCGAACTTCCCGTGCAGGTGACCGAGTATCAGGCGCATGGCTGCACCTGCGACCAGTGCGGCCGTCTCACCTGGGCACAGCTTCCTGAGGCGCTTCGCCGCCATCATTGCGGCCCACGGCTGACGGGGATCATGAGCTACCTCACCGGCGTCTTGCACGTCAGCAAGCGTGGTGTTGAGGAGTTTGTCGAGACAGTGTGCCAGGTGCCGCTCGCGCTGGGCACGATCAGCCATTTGGAACAAGAAATGAGCGGTGCCCTGGCGGCGGCGCACGCCGAAGCCCAACAAGCGGTGCAGGCCGCCGACGCCAAGAACGTCGATGAGACGGGCTGGAAGCAAGCAGGCAAGAAGCGTTGGTTGTGGGGTGCGGCCACCGCGCTGGTCGCGTGCTTCGTCATCACGCCGACCCGTGGCGCCGCGGGCCTGGCTGCCCTGTTGGGCAAGACGATCAAGGGCATTATTTGCAGCGACCGCTGGTCAGTGTACGGTCAATTGAAGCTCGGGTTGCGGCAGTTGTGTTGGGCCCACTTGAAGCGTGATTTCCAAAAACTGGTGGATCGCGGTGGCGATGCCAAGGATTTCGGCATCGTCGGCTTGGATACGGTGGCGGCCGTTTTTGAGAACTGGCACCTGTTCCGCGGCGGCGGCCTGAGTCGCAGCGAGTTGCAACGCCGGATCATGCCGCTGCGCCAAATCCTGAAGGACTGGCTGGAGTTGGGCTGCGCTTGCACGGACACCAAGGCTGCTGCGTTCTGCGCGAACCTATTGGCGGTCGAACCGGCCCTGTGGACCTTTGTGCGTCAAGAAGGCGTCGAGCCAACCAACAATCACATCGAACGGCAACTGCGGCCGGGTGTACTGTGGCGGAAGAACGCTTTTGGCTGCCATAGCGAGACCGGCTGTCGGTACGTCGAGCGGATGATGACGGTAGTGCAAACGCTCCGCCTGCAAAAACGGCCGGTCCTCGCGTTTCTGTGTCAGTCGGTGCTCGCGCATCGTCAAGCTCAGCCAGCCCCACGACTCCTCGGCGTCCAGTAAACGCATTTTACTGATGAACGGTTACTCCCATTCATCGACCCAAACGGCAGCGAATGACGCACTCGAAGGGGCGCTGACGCGCTTCACGGAGGTGCGCGAGTGGGCGGCGGCTTGGTTGTGGCCTGGCTGGCTGCCGCTTGGGAAGCTGGCGATCGTTGACGGCGATCCGGGGCTGGGCAAGTCCACGCTGCTGTTCGACCTGGCCGCCCGCGTTAGCAAGGATGGCGTCATGCCCGACGGCAGCCAGGGGGCCAGCGGGAGCGTCCTGATCCTCAATGCGGAGGACGATGCGGAAGACACGATCAAGCCGCGTCTGCTGGTGGCCGGCGCCGAGCTGGAGCGCGTCTTCCACGTGAAGGAGGTCGGCCCCGCCGGTACGTCGGCACGCGGTTTAGCAGCGCCCGCAGCTGGCTGTGCGGCACGCGCAGCAGGTGGGTTGCGCCGCGGG
>DASXLF010000563.1:0-2206 GCA_036496405.1 Steroidobacteraceae bacterium
CGATCATCTGCCGCCAGCCCGCCACCGAACGGATCGAGGCGCCGAGATGGGCGCCGTTGCTCACGGTCAGCGTCAGGACCCGCCCCGGCGCCCGCAGCGCCGCATGCAGCGCGATGGTGCCGCCGATCGATTCGCCCAGCAGGTGGGCGCGTTCCACGCCGACCGCGTCCATCACCGCGAACATGTCGTCGGTCAGGCGGTCGAGGTCGATCCGGATCGCCGGGTCCGGCCGGCCCGAGGCGCCATGACCCCGCATGTCGAAGCGCAGGATGCGGTGCGTATGGACCAGCGCCGGCAGCCATCCGGCGAAGATGTCGCGACTGGCGCCGATGCCATGGTGCATCACGATCGTCTCCGGCGCGGTTGCCCAGGGCGGCGTGAGGTCGGTCAGCGACCAGGACAATGTGCATCCGGGCACCGCCAGAGCGGCCGTCATGGCTTTCCTCCTTCGTTCGGCAACAGCAATTCTAAATTGTGCGTCTGATCATATTCTCTGTGTGTGGTTTGGTTGAGCTGAAGGTTGATGTCGAGGCGTTGGCCCGCTTCAGGGCGGTCGGATATTGGCTTCGGCGATCGAGCGAAGCAGATGCGCCCAATCCTGGAACACGACGTATGTGGTGATGGTCCGCAGGTGCTCGAAGAAGCGGTAAGTGGCCCCTTTTGCGACAACTGCCGCCCGCCAGGCTGACACGGCGAGGGCGGCGAGCGTGTGATAGGCGAACGCCAGCAGGTTCAATGCCACCAGCACGCTGGCCAGCGTGTCCTTGCCGTGGCCGAAATTGTGCTCGAGGTTGTAGCCGCCGCATTTGAGAACGTTGAACGTCTCGTTTTCGATCTTCCATCGTGCCCGCCCGCAGGCGGCAAGTTCGCCGACGTTGCCGGCGGTGACCGCCAGGTCGGTCACAAAACTGTTGTGGTAGGTTCGCTTGCCGCGAGCGTCGAACATCTCGATGCAGAACCAGGTGACCTTCATCGCATCGGCGCTGTCGCGCAGCGGCACGTCGGCGAGCCAGCGGTAAACCGTGGCGGTGCGCTTGCCGCGTTTGCAGACCGTCTCGCGATGTTCGTCGAGCCTGGCGCCGTACAGATACTCGGTAATGGTGCGGTGCGACGACGGCTTGCAGGTCAGAATGAAGTGGCCCCCGGCGGCCTGCATGGCCTCCGCGATCGGCTGACAGGCGAACAAATCGTCGCCGAGAAACACCGGCCGCACCCCAGCGAGCGAAGCGCCGTGCCGGGCCAGCCAACGCTTGGCAGCGTTGCGCTCGCAATCCTGCTTCTCTGCGCCATCCTGCGGCACGATGAATTCCGGCGGCAACGGCAGCACATGCTGGTGCCCCGGTGCCACGATGCTGGCGCCGAGGAAGGCATGGAAATACTCGGTGCCGCCGTCTGAACGCTTGCGCGTCGAGCATCGCGTGCAACGCACCTTGCGCGAGCAGTGGTGTTCGGTGCCATCCAACGCGATCAGTGTCCGCCCATCGAGGCGCCGGAACGGGGCCAGCACCTGAGGCGTCTGGATCGCCTTGAAGAACAGCGGATCGAAGGCTGCTGTTGGTGCGCCATCCAGCATCTGGCGGATGTAGTTGTCGCAGGGGATGGCGGTGATGGCGAACAGCGACTGGCAGTTCGAGCGGCCTTGCCCCTCCGCCAGGGCACGTTGATGCGCCAGGAAGGACGGGCTGCCCATGAAGAACAGCGAGAACGCCGACAGGCCGATGTCGGCCATCGTGTAGGCGCCGCGCGGCAGCTTCCCTTTGCGCCGGTCGGGCAGACCGGCACAGACCTCCCTCAGTTCGGCAATATTGTCCTCAAGGACACTCACACCTCTCCTGAATCGAGGTTTGTCCCGCGTCGCAAGGCCGTTGCCGCCAATATCGGGCCTTCAGATGACGAAACCCACGCTACGTGGCATTTGCGACTCACCCGAACGCCACCGACACTGATCGTTAGCGCGACTCAGTCGCATTGAGAACCGCTGCTGGCGCGCTGGGTAGGTCGTCCACCCCACCTACTTGGTGCGATTTCCGCCCCTCCCAACCTATCTACGCGCGATAAATGCCATTATCGCGCGTATTGCAATTTGTTGGCTTGCTATCGCCGCCGCGGGCGGCGAATCTGCCGCGGTATGAACCCAGCAGCGCCGAATCGGGTGGTCAGCGTGGCCGCCGACATCCTGCCACCGGACCCGGCACACGTGGCATCC
>DASXLF010000564.1:0-56072 GCA_036496405.1 Steroidobacteraceae bacterium
ACGCCGCGCCGATAGAAGACGGTCGAACGCAGCAGATAGGCCACCGGCATCACCGCCAGTACTACTGCCAGCTGTCCCACCTCGACGCCCATGTTGAAAGCGATCAGCGAGACCAGGCGCGCCCCCTGAGGCAGCCCCATGTCGGACAGGACCGAGGCAAATCCAAAGCCGTGCAGCAGTCCAAATGCGAATGCGATTCGCCAGCGTCCTTCCGTGATGCGAGGAAAAACATTATTCAGTGCGGCGACTATGATGGAAGCGGCGATCACCGATTCGGTGAGTCGGCCCGGCAACCGGATGACATCGAACGCCGCCAGCGACAGCGTGATGGAATGCGCGAGCGTAAACGCTGTGACCACCTTAACGATATTGGTGAAGGCTGGTGTGGCTATGGCCACCGCTTCCCAGCGATTGTGACGGCGCACCAGCACCGCCGGCAGCAACAACGACAGCAGAAACAGGAGGTGATCGATGCCGCTCCAGATGTGCCAGATGCCGGCGCGCAGGTACTCGACGAATGCCAACCAGGGCGATGGATGATCCAGCTGGAACACGCGCGCCGCCGATGTGCCGCCGAGCACTCCCGTTTGCACAAAGCCATCGGCGCTGAGCGCGAGCAGACCCCGATGCGAAGGATCGGCCTCGTTGAGCACGGTATAACCGATTGTCAGACGCTTGAGCGCACTGCCGCAGTCGGCGCTGAGCGGCAGCCATAAATAGTTGCCGTCGACCCGCTGATTGACCTGCAGTGGACCAAAACTCATTTGGCAGGCGCCCCCGGGGCCGGCGAGATGAATGGTTCGCAGCACGTAAGCCTGCAGGGCCGACTGACTCGCGCGCAGCTCGCCCCAGGTGACCTTGCCGTCGCGGTTGCGATCCAGTCCTACCGCGAGTTCGCCGTCGCGAATGGCCAGCTCCAGCGCGCCGGAGACGTGCGATTCTTCGACCTGCAGACTCAGGAAGCCGTTGCTGGCAATGTGGGCCTGCGCCAGCGGACCGACAGTCAGCAATGCCAGGGCCGCCAGCCATTTTTTTGGGCCGCTCATCGCGCCGCGACCGCTGCCGTGGGCGGGAAGGCCAGGCGTGCGTCGCGCAGACCCTGCGAGCGCACGAAATCCAGCGCCGGCGCCGCCGCGCCCGGATTGCCCGCGGCGCGGGCCGCGCTCACGAATACCAGCACGTCGTCGGGTTCGCGCTGAACCGCCCAATTCTCGCTGGCGACCGCCAGAGCCCGTTGCGGTTGTTGCCGGACCTCGAGCAGAAATCTCGCTTGCTCGCGCCGGTGCACGGCTTCGCCACGCTGCATTTCCGCCGCAAACGCCGCCTCCAGCCGGGCACTGCTTTGCGCCAGCTGCGGGTCATGCAGTTGTTTCTGAGCAATCGCAATTCTCAGCAGCAGCGGCTCGAAACTGTCCTGCCCCTGCAGCAACGTCAAAGTCTCGCTGGCGCGCCCCTGGCGCAATAACAAATCGGCCAGCGCGGCGCGGACGTAGTAATCCGTGGGCACCAGGCTGAGGTCCTGCTCAAACCAGCGCTGCGCGTCGGCATCCTGGCCCAGACGCACCGCCATTTCCCCCAGTTCGGAATACAACCAGGATCTTTCGGAGTTGAGCCAGCCTTGCGTGGATATCTGCGTCAACGCCGCATAGGCGGTGTCCAGATGACCATTGAGTGCGCGCAGGCTTTGCAGGCATAGCGCGGCGAGCCGCGGATCCACCCGATGCCCGAACTGCTCGCAAGCCGTGCCGGCTTCCCGATAGCGTCCTAGCACCCGCAGAATCGTGGCCCGCGTCAGCAGAGCTTGCGGATCGTTGGGACGCATGCCCAGGGCACGGTCCAGAGTCGTCAGCGCGGCGCCGAATTCGTGTCGGCTTTGCTGGACCGTCGCGTGCAGTATCAGTGCCGCCGGGTCGACCGATCGACCGTCCACCCAGGGCAGCAACACCACATCGGCATAGCCGAGGTAGCGCAGATCCCCTGTGAGACGCGATTGCTGGATATAGAACTGCGCCAGGGGTACGGCCACATCCACTCGGCCTTGCGCCAGCCGCCGCGCCGACTGATCGGAGTAGCGCGTGCCGGCGGGCAACTCCGCCAGTACCACAGCATCGTCAGTAGGCAGGAATGGATTGG
The DNA here is from genome assembly GCA_036496405.1 of Steroidobacteraceae bacterium. Classification (GTDB taxonomy): domain Bacteria; phylum Pseudomonadota; class Gammaproteobacteria; order Steroidobacterales; family Steroidobacteraceae; genus FEN-1191. The sequence goes on from DASXLF010000564.1 coordinate 2,134, forward strand.
CCTGTGCTGGAGGCTGACACGCAGCAAACAGCACCGCCCCGACGATCAGGCCCGCCAGCCGGCCCCGCAGCACGCGGGGCCGACCGAGGGCGTCGCTCATGTGCCGTCTACCACCGTCGCCGACTGTGAATCGTCGACCGGTGTAAAGGCGTATGCCCCGCCATTGACCTCAAATGGCAGCGTGCTGTCAGAGGTCTTGGTGTTCACAATCGTGAGCACCGCTGCCGTATCGAGGAACGTCGTGCTGCTGGCGGGCGGCGCCACCGGGCTCGAGGCCGTGTGGCTGTTACCGCCGCAGCCGGCAAGCGCCATGCACCCGGCTGCGGCGCCACTGATCAATGCAATCTTGGCTTTCATGCGTATGTCCTCAGAGCGTTGCACTGATCGGTGAGCCGGCGATCGGGGTATTCAGATAAGGGAAGGCCGGCAAGTACGCGGTCGGATCGGGCTCGACACCGTCGGTGTAACCCAGTTGTCGTGAGGCGTCGGACGCCGGGTCGGGATCCATGGAGCTGCCATCGAATGGGGTGAGCAATACACCCATGGCGGCACGCAGGGTGATATCCACCACATCATCGATCGGGCGGCGGCCGTTCGGGAAGCCGCTCATATCCCCCGCCAGCACACCGAGATCCAATTGTGCGCCCATGGGGGTCACTGTGGTGCTGGTATTGAGACGCAGCTCCTCTGACGGCGTGACCGTCGCTGGCTTATTGAGTCCCGTAATACCAGTCAGGAACACCGCTTCCAGGTCGGTGCGCGGATACACGTTCGGCGCCACGACTCCGGCACTGCCAAACAGTGCCTGCAGCAGCACCGGCAGCGAAGGATTGGTCACGTAGTCGGCGAACTGCGCATCGCCCGATGGCGTGGTGGTATTCCAGCGATCCTTGTCGGGAAGACCAATCACCAGTTCATTGACCAGCGGCATACCCAGGCGCGAGACCTGCAGCCACGCGCCGCCGGCCAGTTCCGGACCGGTGGGTGAAGTCACGGCGCCGACGCTGGCAACGCTCTTGGCGCTTTGGGGCGCGGGATTGAGCACCGATGCCTGGCGCAGACTTGCGGTGGTGTAACCGCCGATGACCGGGTCGCTACCGCTGGTCAGGCAGGAGGCCGGCACTTCGAGTTCGAGCGCGGTGACGTTATAGCCGGCCAGGGAGTTGGGAACGTAGTTGCGGCCGTTGACACCACCGGGGGCGAGCTGCGTGGCCGGATACTTGATGTTGACCAGATCGAAAGTCTCCCCAAGGTTGACCACGAACGGATCCTGGCGCTGGCCGACGAACACCTTGCCCGGCATGCTGCAGCCCGGAATGGTGATCGGATAGATGAAGTCCGCGGCGTAAGCGGCATAGTTCGGGATGGACTTGGCACCGATATTGTCCAGCGGTTTGCCGAATGTAGTCGCGCCGGTGTTGGCATTGGCGATGGCGGTGGCGGTGCCGCTGCGGCGATCGCCTTTGATCAGCGTGAGCGTGTATGTCTGCACCACGTTTTGCGAGGCAGAGTTCGAACCGCTCACCGGGCCGATGTTGATCAATGGCACCGGAATCGACTTGCTGCCGGCCATGACCGACAGCCCGGCGTTCGTGGTGGTGAAACGAAACTGAAAGGTCAGATTGGCGGTGCCGGAGCCGGTATTGTCGATCGAGATCTCGTACAGCGCATTGTCATCGAGATTGAAATAGTTCGGACCGCCCTGCGGGTCCTGCAAGGGCAGGTAGTTCGCCACCAAGGTTACGTAGCCGGCCCTTCCGGCCTCATAGCTGTTGAACATGTAGAAGTCAGTGCCGTCCACCGTCGGACGAGTGCTGATGAAGGGTGCCTCGCGGTGGCTGGAAGCCAACGCTCCCCCGGCAACACAGGCGGCGACTATTGCCATGATCAGTTGGCTGCTTTTGGCCTTGCGCATCGAAGAGCTCCCCCGAAAATGTGAATGAGGTTGTTGCTGCAGTTGATACGAACGGCACCGCAGATCGGATGCAATCGGGCACAAGAATTGTCGCTGTAGATTTTGCAGAGCGTTCGGCGCTCAAACCTCGGTTAGCATGCTGGCCGTGAAACTTCCGCGACATGGCTGCCGCTCCACGTTCGGTCTCGGGGTCGCGTTGGCCGCGATCACCCTGAGTGGCTGCACCCGGCTGGGCCTGCTGACACTCAATACCGTCGCGAGCTTCAGCGAATATTCGCGGCACAGCGGTTTGGTATATGGGCCTGCCGCCGCCGATCGCCTCGATGTCTATCAACCTCGACACGCGGTCGCTGCACCCGTGGTGGTGTTCTTCTTTGGTGGTGGCTGGGACAGCGGCGACAAGGCGGAGTACAAATTCGTCGGTGCTGCTCTGGCCGCCGCAGGGATCGTGACCGTGATCCCCGACTACACCCTGTACCCTCGCGGCAAATTTCCGCGCTTCATGCAGGATGCCGCCCGCAGCGTCGCCTGGACGCGTGCGCATGCGCGAGAATGGGGCGGCGATCCGGATCAGCTCTTTCTGATCGGGCATTCAGCCGGCGCGCAGATTGCAGTGCTGCTGGCCCTCGATGAAGAGTATCTGCGCCAGGTCGGCGGCAGCGGTCAATGGGTCCGAGGAGTCGTCGGCTTGGCCGGACCTTATGATTTTCTCCCCTTTACGGAAGCTTATCTCAACGATTTGTTTGGGCCGCCGGCTAAGTTTCCCCGCTCACAGCCGATCAACTACGTCCGGCCCGGCGCGCCCCCACTGCTGCTCATGCATGGCCTGCGCGATAAGCGCGTGAGCCCGGCCAATACGCGCAGCCTGGCCGCCGCCGTGCAGCTGATCGGCGGCGATGTCAGCACTCAGTATTTTCCGCGCGCCAACCACGGCGATCTGGCAGCCGCCTTCTCGCCGCTGCGCCGGGGTTTGCCGGTGTTGCCGGATATCCTGAAGTTCATTGCCGATCACGAACTTGCGCACTAGGACGGCGCTTGCGCATCGATGTCCGCAAAACTGCCGTCCGGCTGCAGCATCGTCAGAATACCGGAGCGAATGTCGAAGATCGTGCCGGTGAGCTTCAATTGCCGTGCAGCCACACGCTCCGCGAGCCAGGGAAACGTCAACAGGTTCTCCAGCGACAGCTTGACCGATTCTTGTTCGCAGTCGCTCTGCGGATCGGCGCTTGCGCGTTCCAGAACTCGCCGCCGCGCCGGCTCGGCGATGCGCATCCAGGGCACCAGGAAGTCGCCGGCCGGATCCGGCGCGCCGTGCAGCAGAACCCGGATGCCGCCGCACATGGCATGTCCCATGACGATCAAGTCCCTGACCTCGAGCACGCGCACTGCGAACTCGAGGGCGGCGCTGGTGGCGTGAAACGCCAGATCGGGCTGATAAGGCGGCACGAGGTTGGCGACATTTCTCAGAATGAACAGATCACCCAGTTCGGCGTTGAAAATCATGGTCGGATCGACCCGGCTGTCCGAGCAGGCGATCACCATGGTTCGTGGCGATTGACCGTCCGATGCCAGGTGCTCGAACACCCTCTGGCGCTCTGGCCAACGCTCGGCGCGAAAGCGCCGGTAGCCCTCGATCAAATGTTTCATGTCTGCGACCTCACGTGGCTAACGTCATTGCGACATCGGCGGCGAGACTCTCGGGTGTGTCCGATGGCGCGTAGCGCTTGCGCGGCTCCCCGTCCCTGCCGATCAGAAACTTGGTGAAATTCCATTTGATCGCCTCGGTGCCGAGGATTCCCGGCCGGGCCTCCTTCAGATAGCGATACAACGGATGCGCGTCCGCTCCATTGACGTCAATCTTGGCAAATAGCGGGAAACTGACGTCATAGGTGAGCGAGCAGAAGGATTTGATCTGCGCCTCGTCGCCCGGTTCCTGGTGGCCGAATTGATCGCACGGAAAACCCAGCACCAGCAAGCCGCGTTCCCGATATTGGCGATACAGAGCTTCGAGACCGGCGTATTGTGGCGTGAACCCACATTTGCTGGCGACATTGACCACCAGCAGCGATTTACCCCGGTACACCGATAGCAACTGCTCGTGGCCGTCGATGGTGCGGACTGAAAAGTCGTAGACGCTCATGGATACCTCTCGCCATCAGCCGGTCGGGTCGTCAGCCACGGGCTCGATTTGATGAAACTTCGTGTAATCGAAACTATCGGTCCCGTTCTCACTGCTCAGCATATCGATGAAGTTATGATTCCAGCGCACACTCGAAGGCGGATAGTGCTTGCGCGCCATCAATGTCTGGCCGGTGGTTTCATCCGTGCCGCTCACTGTCAGCAGCAGACTGGCGTGCGACTCGGCCAGGGACTGCGCGGTCTGACCGTACAGCGGGCTTGCGGCATCGATAGTGTGCAAAAGGGTCCAGCCGAAAACGAAAATCGGATGGTGATCGCGTCGCAGGGGCAGGTCGTGGATGCGACGCAGCGGATAGCCCTCGACCGTGCGCTCCTGGCGAATCAATCGCAGTTGTGCCTGGGCTTCCATGATGATGTTCTGGCGCGCGTTGGCGGCGCGCAGCATCAGGGTAAGCTGTCCGTCAATGCGCCGGATCACCACCTCGTTGGCAAACATGAAGCGCGCAAACGGCCGCGAAAAGCGCGCAAACATCATGCCGGCAATCAGCGCCACACTCATCATGCCGACAAAAATCTCGACTGCGGCGACAATGTGCGAGAACAGCGACTGCGGGTGCATATCGCCGTATCCGACCGTAGCCAGGGTCTCGACGCTGAAGAAGAATATGCCCCAGTAGCCCGGCGGGTTGACATTGGCGATGTCGCCCGGCTGCAGGCTGTAGACCAGCGCAAACACCAGATTGAACAGCAGAAAAAACCCTGCGAAGGCGGCGAACAACACGGGCCAGGTGACGGTCATGAACAGGTGATAGAGGTCATGCCAGATGCGGCGCGGCAGACCGCGGGTAATGATCTGGCGCCCGGCGAGCGTCAGGCGCCGGTCAGTGGGTTGGCGGAAAATCATGGGCTAAGTGTAGCCCGGACAGGTATTTCCTACAGGGGGGTCGTATGGCGGTATCGGCGGAACTCAAGCGACTGCGCAAGGTGGCGCGCGACACCAAGCGGCGCGTACGTGCGCTCAAGGATGAATTGAAATCAGCCAGAAAGGCGGCCAGGAAGGCGCGCAAACAACTGCGCAAGCTCGCGGACGTCAAACCGCGGGCGCGTGTTAGCGCGCGCACAAAGAAGCCGGCCGTCGCCACAAAATCGCGGAAGAAGCGTCGCATCCCCGCCACCCGACGGATCCGAGCGGCAACCGCAGACAATGCCGCGGCGGCTGCCGCCGGCGCGTCCGGCCAGTCCGGCGCGAGTTCTCTCGGCAGTGTCGAAGGCGTGACGCCCAGTCTTCGGTCCGGGATCGAATAGCTGCTCAGAACTTGAATACCGCGGTCACGCCGATGGTCAGCGGTCGAAATGTGATGTCCCGGTACAGTGGCGTGGCGAGCGTCGCGCCGCTGTCATCGTAGCTGATCACCTGGTGGTTGGAGTTCGTGATGGTATGGCTGTTGAGCAGGTTGTCCGCGAATAGGGACAGCGCCCAGCGGTCGATCTGGGTGCCGACCCGTAGCGACACGAAATGAGTCGCGATCAGTGGTAGCGTGTACGACGGCTTGGTGGGGTCGGCGTTGTCATACTGTGACGTGCGTGAATCGCGTGATGGCGCCAGCCATTTCTCACCACTGCCGTACTCATAATCCAGGCGTGCAAACGATTCATGGGAAAAAACGTTGAATTTGTACTGTGGGCTGATGGTCACGGTCCAGGGCGGCGTACCGACGCTGTTCTCGCCCACGATGGCATCCACCACCGCGTCGCCTTTGGCGACCACTGGCAAAGCGCCACTAGTCGAGGATCCGACGAAGGCATTCTCAGTGTATTGCGCATCGGTGTAGCCGACCGCGGTCTCAAGGCTGAAGCCTGCGCCTAGATCGAAGTCGGCTTGCAGGTCGAAGCCCTTGGAAACCGCTGCGCCCAGATTCTGAGTCCACTGGATCTGACAGATCGGCGGCACAACATTCTGTTGAATGTTATTCCACTTGATGTAATAGAAGCTCGTCGCCAGGCGCACGGTATTGTTGAGGTTGTTCTTGGCGCCGATCTCGAAACTCTGCACGGTGTCGGATTTGTAAGAATCCGGCGCGCCGCTGATGCCGAAGTTGGCGAAGTCCTGGCCGCACACCAGACCGCCAGGCACCTCGGGATTGCCACCGCCGCTGCGAAAGCCCTTGGCGTAAGTGGCGTAATAGAGGTCATTCGAGTCGGCTTGGTATGACAGGCCGAGCTTCGGCGTTACCGGCGTCTCGCTGGCGGCATGCGCACCGGGGCGAGGGCCGCCATTCTGCGGACCACCCGACAGGCTCGAAATAGAGAACTGTGTATAGGCGATGCGCGCGCCGGCGAGTACCTTGAGCTTGTCGGTCACATTGATATCGGCCTCGCCGAAGCCGGCAAATTGCCGGTCGTGGCTGATCAGCGAATTGAAATACGAGTCGCCCATCGGCAATATCGAGGTGCCGTCCGGATTCGTGTCGGTGGTATCGCCGAAAAATGCGGCGGCACCCTGGCCAAACTCCTGAAAGAAAAACGTATCGGCCATCGGATCATGAATCTGCTCCAGGCTGAACTGGCGATTGATGGATACGAAGGCACCGACGGTCCAGTTCACGCGCGCGTCCCGGTCAGTGGACTGCAGGCGCAACTCCTCGGTGAAGTCGCGCTGCTGATTGGTGACGGTAGTCGGTGAGCGATAGTTCACCAGCCCGTCCGGCAAGTGCAGGCCGCTACCATCAATGAGGGGAAAATCCGCACTGCCGAACGACTGATAGAAACTCAAATTGTAGAGCGTGCCGTCATATTCGCTCTGGTCGTCGCGATGAAAAAAGGACGTAGTTGAGATCAGGCGCGTCGGCCCCAGATCCAGCTGAACATTCAGCGCCGGCAGGTAGAACGCGTCGGGCTCGGGACTGCGCGTGGGATTCGCACTTACGAAGTGGTCGCTGCCCGGATTGGAATAGATCGGCCAGTAGATGGTAACGTCGTTGCGCTCGCGGTCCTGGTAGAAAAAACTGGGGGTAATGGTTAGCGCCGAGGTCGGCTGCCAGACGGCCGCCAGACGTACTGCGGTGGTGCGGTCGAAATTCGAATCCGGTTCCACCACATTGAGCGTGGTCGGATCGATACGATCGATCCAGCCGCCATCGCGCCGATAATACACGCTGCCCTTGATCGCCAGCTCGCCAGGGATAATCGGCGTCCCCGCCGATACGCCGGTTTCGTAGCTCAATGCCCCGCCGTCGGTGAATGAGGTCTCCGCGCGTGCGTATAGCTGGGGCTTGGTCAGATCCGGTTGTGACGTGATATAGCGCACGGTGCCGCCCTCGGAGCCGGCACCAAACAAGGTGCCTTGCGGGCCGCGCAGGATCTCAATGCGATCAAGATCAAACACCTTCAGCAGGCTGTCGTCGGCGTTGAAGCCCAGCGATCTGATCTGAATGGGCACGTCGTCGATGTAGATGCCGGTGGTACCGGAGCCGCCCGATGATGAAATGCCGCGTATGGAGATGCGATTGGTCTCGTCGGCGTCAAATGACACGCCAGGGGTGAAGCGCACCACGTCGGAAAAATCCTTTATGCCCTTGAGATCCATGGCATCGCGTGTTTCGACGCTGACACTGATGGGCACTCGGCTCAGCGATTCCTCCTGACGCGTGGCGGTAACAGTGATTTCCTCCAACACCGAGCTGCTGGCCTCAGCAGGCGTCTCAGCCGGCGTCTCAGCCGGCGTCGCCGACGCGGCGGCTGCTGGGGTTTGCGCCGTCGCCAGTTGAATTCCCGGGAAGCACAGCAGTAGCGGCAGCGTTAACTTGCACGCGGCAGCAACAATGGAGCGGGCAGCATCTGAACGCGAGCTTGCAGTGGCTGGCATGTCACATCCCTAGTCTGTGGCGTTATTTCTTCTATCCCGAGACCCAGATCGCAAGTTAAACCCAGTTCGCTGCCACGGCAATGGAAGTTGCGTGATAACGACAATCGAGACAGCTGGCGGCACAGTTGGAGTGCGGCGCCGGCCCGGTGCCGCGCGATCCGCCCGGTGCTGGTGCGCTGCCGTGCTACCCGAACGCCCGCAAGGCCTGTTGCCAGGCGGGCAGATCGGTTATCGCCACGAATGCCAGCCCCGCCAGCGCGCCATTGAAGTGAGCCTCGTGATTGATGCGGCCGTGCGGATGCCGCGCCGCATAGAAGCTGTAGATCAGGTATCCGGCGGCAAACAGCGGTGCCGGTATGGGCAGCGGTATGGGCAGCACCATGATGGATTGCCGCGGAAAATATACGATCGAGGCGAACAGCACTGCCAGGATGGCACCGGATGCACCGAGGCAGGCGTAGTCGGGATTGTGGCGTTGTTTGAAGTAGGTACCGGTGTTGCTGGCTGCCAGACCCAGTCCGTACAGTGCGACAAAGCGTCCGCTGCCGATCACGCGCTCGAGCGGGAAGGCGAAGAACCAGAAGGTGAGACAGTTGAACAGCAGGTGCGAGAGATCGGCATGTACGAAGGCGCTGCCCACGGCCGTCCAGTATTGATGGCGCCGCAAGAACCAGTATGGCCGAAAAAGGTTCTTTTCGATGATGCTCGGCGCAACCCACAGTCCAGCAAGACTGATGAGAAGGATCAGCGCCAGAATGATTGCGGCTGCCACGGGTTGCGCGTTCGTACGTCAGGCCGCGCGGCGCCGCAGCCCCAGGAGCGTGCCGGCGATGCAGGCCGCCACCCCGGCGAAGGTTTCGATGTGCCAGTGCAGATGCTCGAACGCGGTCGAGAGCAGCAGCGCGACGATCGGGATAGCCACGGCCGTATAAGCGACGCGGTCGGCGCCGATCCGTCCCATGAGTGTCAGGTAGGCACCGAAGGCCACCGCGGAACCGAACACGGCCAGAAATGCAAGCGATGTCAGGTAGGGCCAGGACAGCTCGAGCTGCAGTCTCGCACCACTGGCGAGCGCAATGCCGGTAACGAACACCGCACCATAGAGCATGGACCAGGCATTCACCTGCAGCACCGGCAAGTGACGGCGGTGATTGCGGGTGGCGACCATGTTGCCGAGCGAGGCCACCGCCGTGGCTGCTACCGCCAGCAGCAACCCGCGCCGCTCATTGCCCGCACTGGAAACCGTTAGTACTTCGCGACCGAACACCAGCATTACACCGACTATGCCGAGCAGCGCCGCGATCACCGCCGTAAAACGGATCGGCTGGCCGAAGAACACCCGCATGCCCAGCGCATTCATGAAAATGACCAGCGAATTCACCACCGCAACCAGTCCTGAGGTCAGGTACTGCTCTGACAGGTAGATGCCGACATAATTGAGCCCGAACAGCAGTACTCCCTGCAGTGCAATCCACACATGATCACGCGCGGCGAAGCGCAAGGGCTTGCGTCGGCACGCGGCAAATAGCAGCAGCAGCATCGCAGCCAGCGCGAAGCGCCACGCGACCGAGACAATGGGCGACACCAGCCCGAGCTGGAATTTGATCACCAGCCAGGTGGATCCCCAGATCATCACCGATATGAGGTAGAGGGAGAGATTACTCATGGGCATGGTGTGCCGATGATGCTAGCGCAGTCGGCGCTCTTATACTGGCGCGCATGAGTGCCTTGCTGCTGCTGTTCGCCTGTCTCGCCCTGGGCATCGTGGTCGCGCAGTTGGCACGGCCACCGGCTGGACTGGCGCAATCCCTGAATTGGTGGGTCATCAACATCGCACTGCCGGCGTTGGTGCTGAATGTCATCCCACGCATCCACTTCCAGACCCAGTTCTGGTTTCTGACGGCCGCCAACTGGCTGGTGTTCGTGGGTTCGTGGCTGTTGTTTGCCGTGCTCGGCAAAACCATGGGGTGGTCACGCGCGCGCATCGGCGCGTTGACGCTGGTTGGCGGTCTTGGCAACACCGCGTTCATGGGCTATCCCATGATTCTGGCGCTGCGCGGCACGCAGGGACTGTCGCTGGCCGTGATCGGCGATCAGACCGGCTGCTTTACCGCGCTGGTGATCGGCGGTGTCGCGGTCACTGTGATTTACGCTGACCGGCGGCTGCGGCCATGGCAGGTGCTGCGCCAGATCCTGCTGTTCCCGGCCTTTGTCGCGCTCATGGCCGGAATACTACTCGGTGTGCTGGGTGATCCGTTCGCGCTGCTGCATGATCTGTGCGGCTCCGTGGCGGCGACACTGACGCCGCTGGCGCTGTTTTCCGTGGGCTTACAGCAGCGACTGGTCTTGCCGCGCGCACACCTCCCGGCCATCGGCTGCGTTCTAGGATGGAAGCTGCTGCTCGCGCCGCTGGCATGCCTGGGCCTTGGACGGGCAGGCGGCGTCACCGGGCTGGTGCTGGCGGTGGGGGTGCTGCAGGCAGCCATGCCGCCAATGATCTCGGCGGCGATCCTGGCCGATCAATACCGACTAGAGCCAGCGCTGGCCAATGCAGTGCTGGGTCTGGCCATATTGATTTCGCTGCTCACGGTACCGTGGATCAACACCCTGCTGTAGTCGGGCGCCGCCGTGCGAACTGTTCCCAGCCTATTTGGGCTCGCTGCCCGGCTGGGCATCCTCCATCGGATAGGTGTGGACGGCTCCGGACCCGGGCGGCGGGCTCGAAGCAGGGGCGACAGTGGCCGGCGGCGGCGGTGGAGAGCCCGGTGCACTGCTGGAAGCAGCGGCGTCGGTGGTGCCGTTGGTGCTCGCGGCCACTGCGGCCAGGAAACGCCGGGCCGTTTCCGCATGCGTGACGACCTTGCCGGTGGTGATCTCGGTAGTGGTCACTTCGTCGCCGTGATAGAAAGCATTGTTGGCGCGATGATCAAAGGCGATGACGGTGCCATCGAGGGCGACACCGGCAAACAGGCCGCGCGAGCGGGAATAAGAGTAGATTTCGGCGTTGATGCCGGCGGCCGCTTCAGTCTGGCGGCCCACGGGGCCGGCTGCGACCGAGGCATCGGCGCCCAGGGTGAACTTGCCGCGCGCGAAATTCTCCACACTGCGCTGAGTCACGAACACCAGCACGACATCAGTGGAGGTCGCTCCGACCTGCCAGCCGACACTGCCGCCCGAAAGGCTGATGAAAATAGGGTTGCTGAACCGGCCCGATGCGTCGCGCACGCTGAGCACACCGTTGCCGTAGCGGCCGCCAAAAATGAACGCACCCTTGATGACTTCGGGGATTACCGCCACGCCATAGGCGCGTTGCATGAGCCAGTCAGGCACATTCTGGTCCGGCGTCGCCCGCAACTCCTCCAGTACCTGGGTGGAAGTGATGAGGCGCGCGTCCTCGCGGCTCTGGTCGGCCGTCTGCGCGAAAGCCTGGGGCAGGAATGCCATCAACGTCGCGCCGCACAGCAGCAGGCGCTGAAATAAGGATCGGTTCATGAATCGCCTCCAACAGCGATGGACATCAGGAGGCGGATAATCGTTCAGTACCAGAAGGAAATAAAGAACTGTGTGACGTTGGCGTCGAAAGAGTAGAGCGGCACGCCCACGGCTGAGCCGCCCACGGTGTAGTTGTGAAAGTCGTCGTAGGCCACGTGCAGCCGGTTGTAACTCAGGTTCAACGAGCCTTTTTCGATCCAGCGCGGCCAACTGGGATGGAACTGCCAGCTCGCCCCCAGCCCCAGCGTCAGGTCGTGAAACTGGGCTAATTCCCGGTCCCGGGACATGAAGTTCTGCGAGTCCTCGAAGGGGAACAGGTCGCTGTAGAAGTCCGCAGCCTTCTGGCGGTAATAACGGGCGTTCGCCGACAGCGTCCAACTGGTAAACAGCGGCTGCGTATAGCCCACTCCCAGGGTATGCGCCGTGATACCCCAGGTATCATGGTAAAAGCGGTAGTTACCATCGAGCGCGGCGTGCCACGGCAGGTAGTACTTCAGCTGCGCCGAGGCCGCATTGCCGGTGCGGGTATTGGGAGTGACCTGGTCTTCGGTCTGCACCAATCCTTCGGGGTTCAGGTAGCGGGCAGAACGATAGGGACTCTGCAGATAACCGTCGCTCTCGTCGGTTTCGACGTTCACGGCCAGCAGCAGATTGCGCGTCAGGATTTGTGAGACGCTCGCCGTCCAATTGCGGTGATCGGCATCGCCGACCCAGGTCGTCATGCGGCCGCCATCGGCATAGCGGCCATTGAGATAAGTGTCCTCGCCCACCTTATCCCAGCCGCGCGAAAATCCGAACGACACCGTAGTGAGATCGCCGAACATCGACTGGCTGACCGAGAAGAAGGCGGTCCTGGCCTTGTAGTCCGGCTCGTTGCTCTCGATGTAGCCGGCGCTGTAGGTAGTGCTGCCACGCAGATAGTCGGCGCTCACACTGCCCTGCCTGCGGGTCTCCTTATATGGGCTCGCGGTCGATAGCACGTCAACCGAGGCGCTGGAGATCATATCGACGTAGTAGTTGGCGGCCAGCGACAGCGAATCGGTGACCTTCTTGCGCACCAGGATCGAGGGCCCTTCGACTGTGACACCGCCGCCTTCCCAGTCGTGGAACAGCAGGTCGGCGCGATCATCTGGAAGTACCGCAGCGCGCCCGGCCATCGCCAGTGCGAACAGCGCCGCTATCAGGTTTCTGCCCCGGATACTGCTGCCAGCCATTTAGTTGCAGCCGCAGCCGCCGCCGACGCTGCCGGTCGCGCCACGCGCGCCTTCGCGCACCTCGAATACGTGATCGAGGTAAGTGCTCGAGACCGGATTCGGGTCGAACGACATGATCGGGTCAGCCAGATGCTCGCGCTCGTACGGCTTGACCCACGGCTGCAACGGCGAACAGCCGCCCAGCAGCCCGATCGCCAAGGGCGCGAGCAGCGCGAGCATGCCGAGCCGGCGTCGCGTCATCCCTACTCCCGCACCAAGCTTCGAATCTGATCCAGGTATTCGCTTTCCTCGCCGGGCTTATAGCCATGATGCACGTAGCGTACCTTGCCGGTGCGATCGAGTATCACGGTGCTGGGCATGCCGGACACCTCGTACAGCTTACTGACCTTGCTGTCGGTGTCGAACAGTATCGGAAATGAGACAGGGGTGGACTTCAGGAAGCCCACGGCATCGGCGCTCTTGGGCTCAACGTTGACGCCCAGCAAGGTGAATCCGGCGGCCTTGTACTTCTTGTAGAGCTGGTCGAGCACCGGCATTTCCTGGCGGCATGGTCCGCACCAGCTGGCCCAGAAGTTGATCAGCACTACCTGGCCTTTGAGATCGCTCAGGGACATATCCTTGCTTCCCGAGGAGGGCAGTTCGAATCCGGGCGCCACCGCCCCGGCGGTGATACTGTCCGCTACGGCCGCGGCACTGAGGGCCAGCGCCACGCCACACACCAGAACCCGCACTGTCGTCCGCACCTGATCATGGACCGCGCTTGCTTTCATAAGGTCTCCGTCGCGAGCGCACGCGCCTTTGCGGCGGCATGCGTCTAGAAGAATACGGTCGCACCAATGGTTGCCTGAAGATTGTTCTTCAGCTCCTCCACACCCGTGACGTCGGACCTGAAGACCAGGTCCTGCACGTCGATATGCAACGCCAGCCAATCCGTCGGCAGCACCCTGAAGCCGGCCCCGAAGTTCACCGTGAAGTTTTGATCACCCGCGAACTTGACGCTGCCGATGCCGCCGAGCACGTAAAACGCGCTGGTCATGGCGAGATTGCGACCGATGAAGATCTCGCCCGGGAGCAAGTTGTAGCCCAGAGACAGGTTGTAATACGTGAAGCGCCTCTCAGCATCGGAAAGCAATTGCACGTTGCTCAGCGTCTCAAAGCTGGTAAAGCCAGCCTTGGCGCGGCCGTAGGTCGCCTCGGCGAAGAAATCCTCGCTGATGTGATAATCGAAGCGCAGTCCCGCCACCGGTTGCGAGCCGAAGTCCTGGATGGACAGCTCACCGTAATACGCTCCCAATTCAACGTTGCTGGGACGGATCGTCGGCACCTTGATGGTGCGCCGCTCCACCTGTGGCTCGATGACGCTGGGTGGCGGCGAGTCCTTGTCGCTGGCTCCCGACGTCTGGTCCGACGGCTGCACACCGTCATCCGGTTTGGCGTGCCGATGGAACATGGCGCAGCCGCCGCAAGCGAGCGCAACGAAGCTCAGTAAAAGAATGCGAATCCGAGTTTCCATTCGTTCTTGACCTCGTTGCTGTTTTGATTCGTCAGGACCTCATGCTCGCGCAACTCACCGCGCAGAAACAGTCGCCGGCTCAAGTAAAAGCGCACACCCAGTCCGACGTAGGCGGTCTGATTGCTGGAACTGACCGGTTGCGCCAGCGTGGCCTTTGGTTCCACCCGCTCATAGCCGCCGCCGAGGGTTACAAACGGCGAAAGACGCCGATTGGGCAGGAACACGTGACTGAAACCCAGGTCGATCAAATAGCCATTGGACAGATTGCCGAGAAACTGGGAGGCGGATAGTTCTATTTTCAGGTTGTCAGTCAGCGACAGTGCCTGATAAGCCGAAATCAGTGTGGCGCCGGCATAGGCGCCGCCAAATGCGCCGCTCTCCCAGCGATGACTGGCAAATCCGGCGAGATCGCCGAGATTGAGCTGGAACGGCGTACCGTCCGCCAGGGTCGTGCGCATGAGGTCGCGTTCGTACGCCCAGCCCTCGACGCCGCGTTCGGTGCGGACCTTGAACCACTCGGTGCGTCGCATCAACACGTCCACCGATTCGCCACGGGCCACCACCTGGGTGACCGGGTAGCCGCGGCCGGGTCCGGTGTGCAGCTCCAAATAGGGCTGCACGACGAACAATTGCAGATAGTCGCGCGCACTGGCATCAGCCGCCGCCCCGAGCGAGAGCAGCAGCGCGGCGAGCAGGGGAGCGACCTTAGTTGGCCAGCGGCGCGTCGAACGGGTTGTTGTAATACTGAGCTCCAATATCCACCCACTCTGACAACAGCCGCAGCTCCGCTGCGGTCATGAACCCGGCATGGTTCACTGTCCCCGTCACGCTGCAGCCCATGCTGGCGCCGGTGATCGTCGCGAAAAAGCACGAGCCGTTGGCGCTGCCGGCGGCAATCGGACCGGGCACCGCTACCCCCGAGTCTACCAACTGATTGGTCATGTTGAGTGATAAGACGTCGTGAGTCTCCACGAGCTGGGTATAGGCGCGCAACTGCGCGGTGGCACTTTGCGCCGGATCGGCATCGAGCTGCAGGTTGCCGTCGGGCGGCATCGGCACCGCCACACCTCCGACCATGGTGGTGCGGGTCGCGGTGTGGCAATTAGTGCAGGTATTGGCACCCAGCGGATTCACGCTGATGTCACCGCGCACCATGCTCCACAACGGATCGATGATGGTCGGGTAGTTGATGATGCTCAGGCAATACCCCGACCATACGCCCACGCACGCCTGCACAATTGGCAGGTTCGAGGTCAGTGCGCTGTAGGCGTATGAAATGGGTGCGTTCGGACCGGTGGTATTGGTGTTGCCGTCGCCCCAGGCGTCGTTGAATATCACATCCGCGCTCAATGGCGCCGCCGATGGCGTGGCGGCGTTGTTGTTGCAACTGACACTGCCCACCAGTTCCTGCGCCATGGTGTCACCCGGGCATAGCGTCAGCGTCGGTACGCTGCCATTGCCGGCAGCGGTGAAAGTCGAGCCGTCGCCGGCGTTGAGAGCGGTGAATAGTCCGGCGCGGCCATGCGATCGGCCGCTGACCTCGACCGCGATGCCATCGGCGCCAGTGATCACCTGCGAACCTTGCGGGGTGTGACAACCATTACAGCTCAGCACTTCGCCCGGCTGTACCGTCAACCAGGAGCGGTGCCGCGGGAAGTCCGGTAATGCCCTGGCATTGGCGTCCAGCACCGTGATCTGAAAGGCCACATTCGCCGGCACCATCACACGCACCGAGCCGTCGGGCTCGATCGGTACGTAGCCGAGCAGCTGGCGCATGTAGCCCACTGAGCCGCCGAGCGCGATGTTGCGGTCGAATTTCGGAAACCCGTCCTTGAGCCGGGTATCGCCGAAAGCCACGGCCTTCTCGATGCGCAGGAATCGCGCTGGCCGGTTCGCGGCGCTGGCTGTAGCCACCGACCCCAGGCTGGCATTGGCGCCGAGGCCGGCCGCGACACCGTCGCGATCGTAGACGCTGCGGATGTCGAGAATGCCGTAAGCGGGATCGAATCCCTGGGGTACCGCGGAGTCGAGCGGGCAACTGATAGTGTTGGTGCAGGGAATGGTGCGCGGCTCCAGCGACACCAGGTCACTGATCATCTCGCCTTCTACCGGCGCGAAGATGGGTTTCAGCGTGCTGTCGTTGAAATTGAGCAGCCAGGCGCTGTAGAGCGGCGGCGCGAGCGACAGACCGGTAGCGCTGGAGTTCACGTTGGCGAGGTTGTCGGCGCTGCACGCGACGATCACGCCGGTGGCATCCTGCAGCCGGCATTGACCCCAACTCACCAGCACGCGGTTGGTGCCGTCCCACAGGGGGAAGGCTGAATTGAAACGCCCGCCCGGCGAGGGCACCGGCACGCCGTTGGCGGTTTGTGTACGCACGTCGTTCTGGGTGGCGGTGGTTTGTGCGGTCGCGGCAGTCGGGTAGAGCGTGTCGGGCAGCGACTGATTATTTTCGGCGAAGCCGTCGATGTTGATGATCTGCAGATTGCCGCCGAAGTCGGCATCGGCAAACGGGCGTACCAGCGCCAGCACGCGACCGTCCTGCAACTGGCGCGTGTTCACGAATTGCACCGCGCAGCTCAGGCCCGACGGGCACTGTGCGGCGTCCGACGGATTGGTACTGCTGGTCTCGTGGCTTTGCGCGCCGTACAGCAACTGCACGCCGGTGCCATCGGGATTGGCACTGTAGAGATGCATGGCGCTGCCGCCGGTGCGCCCCGGCGTGTTGTCCCAGCGGCTCCACATGATGCGACCGCTGGACATCAACGAGGCGTCGACGTCATGACTGGGGTTGTATGAGATCTGATGAATGCCGGTGCCGTCAGCATTCATTACTTCCAGCAGAAAATCCGAGGTGTTCTGCGACTCGGTCTGGGCTTCGAACGGTTGCACGTTCTCGCCAGTGCCGCCTTCATTGATCAACACCTCGCGCGATGTGGTCTGGCGTGTCGAGGAGAAGACGATGCGGCCGTCGGTGAGATAGTGCGGGCCGACATCGTTGGCATTGGGTTCGGTGTCGACACTGGTGCCAGTCAGCTGGCTCAGCACTTTTCCCGGCACATTGTATTGCCAGATGTGCCAACTCGGGGGCGAGAAATCCTGTTGGTTCGGAGTGATCGGGCCACGCATGGCGAATACCAGCAAGGTGCCATCCGGCGACACGTCCAGGTCTTTCACATCCCAGACATCGGTGCCGGTGACGCTGGCGGTAATGTTCTGTTCCACGCCGGTGGGACTGGCGCTGGTGCGCACATAGACATCGGCCTTGCCCCAGTAGTTGCGCGGGAGCGTCACGTCGTCCTTGGCGCGCAGTTGTGCCAGGCCGGCGGCGTCGGCCGGCAGCGTGCGTTTGACGTAGGCAATCGCGAAGTCGATGTTCAATCCGCTCGAGGACTGACCCTTGCCGATATTGAGATCACCGCGACTGCTGCAGGCAGCGATGATTGCCGCCGCGAGCGCGATGCCCAGCGTGCGTGTTTGACGTCTCATTATCTCCAAGCTCCGTTACCGCTTGATTGAGAGTTCATTCTTTGGCGCTTCAATGCGATGTGATCCCGGTCTCAGTTTTTAACCCTGCATTCAACGATACGATAACGTTGATACGTAATGAGCCGTGATGTCTGTGCTTTGAGACATTACGGCTCTCTGAACCCGTGCGTATAGTCGCTCGCACTGTGCAAAGATATTTTGCACCAGGGAGTGATGATGAGCACAGCAGGGACACGCAGCAGCGCCGCGCGGCACGCGACGAGCTTGATGCTCGCTGCACTCCTAGGATTTCAGCCGCTGGCCCCGCTCATTGCCGGAGCTAACGAACAGGCCGCTCGCATGCACAGCCGTCTGGCCGGCGTACCGCCCAGCAGCGCGGTGCTTGCGCAGATGGCGACGCTGATCAGCAACAACAATGCGCAGGCTGCGGCGCAGCTGGCGATGAACAACAGCGGCTTCTACAACGTGACGCTGCGCAATTTCATCGCGCCGGCGACCAATCGCGCGCAGTCGCCGTTCGTGCCGCTCAACGACTACACCGCCACCGTCATCGGCATGATCCGCGACAATGTGCCGTTCAACACGGTGCTGTCGGCGGATCTGCTCTACATAGGCAACGTCAGCGGCGCACCGCCGTATTCGCCGAGCAACAATAATCACTACCAGTATCTCGACGACCACGGCGTGGACCTGAAATCCGCGCTTGTTGCGACGACGCAGTCCTCGCTTACCGGCATACCGTCTTCGGCCACCGCCGGGGTGATCACCACCGAGGCGGCGGCGGCGGCGTTTTTCATTGCCGGCACTAATCGCGCGATGTTCCGCTTCACCATGATCAACTACCTGTGCAATGACATGCCGCAGGTCATGGATATCTCGCGGCCGCCGGATCGCATCCGCCAGGACGTCAGCCGCTCACCCGGCGGAGACAGCCGCGTGTTCCTGAATAATTGCATCGGTTGCCACGCCGCCATGGATCCCATGGCGCAGGCATTCGCGTACTACAACTACGATCCGACGGCGCTGCAGCTGGTCTACACGCCCGGGCAGACGCAGGCGAAGTATCACATCAACACTGGCAACTTCCCGTATGGCTTTGTCACGCCGGACGACTCATGGGACAACCGCTGGCGTACCGGACCGAATGCATTACTGGGCTGGAGCCCGGGGCTGCCCGGCAGCGGCAATGGCGCCAAGTCGCTGGGGCAGGAATTGGCCAGCAGTCAGGCGTTCGCCGACTGTCAGGTGCAGAAGGTATTTCAGGCCATATGCCTGCGTCCGCCGAGTAATGCTGCCGATCGCACCGAGGCGGCGCAAATCGTCGCCGACTTCAAGTCCGGCGGATACAACATGAAGCAGGTCTTTGCCGAGACTGCCGCGTACTGCATGGGTAACTAGGCGACGCCGCCGGCCTCTCTGGGAGACTACAGTGAATCGAATCCGTCCCCGTCCGCCGACTCTGGTGCTCCAGCTGGCCCTGCTGGGGCTGGTCGCCTGTTCCGGCGGCGCACCCACGACGCAGAATCCGAACACTGCCGTCACCACCGCATCCGTGTACGCCGGGCCGGCGCCGGCATCGGCGGACGTCGAGGCGTTCAAGGTCAATCTGTGGCAGAACATCAATATGGCGTCGCGCTGCGGTGGCTGCCACAAAGCCGGCGGACAGTCGCCGATGTTCGCGCGCAGCGACGATGTCAACCAGGCCTATAGCGCCGCGCTCACGGTGGTCAATCTCACGCAGGCCGATCAGTCCACCATGGTGGTCAAGGTCGCGGGCGGACACAATTGCTGGCTCTCGAGTCCGTCGGCGTGCGCGGACATTCTCACCACATGGATTCAGAACTGGGCCGGAGGCGGCTCGGGCGGCGCTGCCGGCTCGACACAGATCGTGCTCACCGCGCCGGTCGATCAGGCGGTGGGACCGACCAAGCAGTTCCCGGCCGACTCATCGCTGTTCTCCAGCACGGTGTATCCGTTGCTGACCATGTTCTGCTCGCGCTGCCATTCCCCGAATGCGACCGTGCCGCAGTCGCCGTATTTCGCCAGCAGCAACGTCGATCAGGCGTACGCCGCGGCGCAGGCCAAGATCGACCTGAATGATCCGACGCTCTCGCGCTTCTACGTGCGCCTGGCGACGGAATCGCACAATTGCTGGCCGACCACGACCGGTGGCCCGGTGGACTGCCCCGGAAGCGCCGCCCGCATGCTGGCGGCGATCCAGGCCTATGCCAATGCCGTGCCGACCACGCCGGTGGATCCGACGCTGGTAGTGTCGCGCGCCCTCACGCTCTACGCCGGTACGGTCGCCTCCGGCAATAATCGCTATGACGCCGACATCATTGCCCGCTGGCTGTTCAAAGAGGGCAGCGGCAGCACCGCCTTCGACACCAGCGGCGTCGATCCGGCGATCAACCTGACGATCTCGGGCAATACCAACTGGGACAGCGCCTGGGGCCTGATCTTCGGCACTGGCGGCGCCAAGGCCCAGGGCTCGACCGCCACCAGCAGCAAAATCTTCAGCGCCATCAACACCAGTGGCCAATATTCGCTCGAGCTGTGGGCCGCGCCGGCCAACGTCACCCAGACCATGGCCTTCATGGGGGGCTACTCCGGCGGCACCGCGGCGCGCAATTTCACGCTCGCCCAGGATGCCATGCAGTATCAGGCGTACGGGCGCAGCACCGTCACTGATGCCAATGGCGCGCCGCCATTGACTACTGCTGCCGCCAATATGAATGCGCAGGCGGCATTGCAGCACATCGTCCTCACCTACGATCCCACTCACGGACGTCAGCTGTTCGTCAACGGCAACTTCACCGGTGACTTAGACCCGCTGACCGGCGGCACGCTCGGCAACTGGGACAACACCTTTGCCTTCCTGCTCGGCAATGAAACGTCCAATGACCGGCCATGGCAGGGAGAAATCCGTTTTGCCGCGGTCCACAACCACGCCATGACGCTGGCGCAGATTCAGGAGAACTACGCCGCCGGCGTCGGCCAGCTCTACTATTTGTTGTTCGACGTCAGTGCGCTGACCGGTGTCTCGCAGAGCTACATCATGTTCACCGCCAGCCAGTACGACAATTACAGCTATCTGTTTGACAAGCCGACGTTCATCAGTCTCAACCCGAAGGCACAGCCCGGAAATATTCCGATCAAGGGCCTGTACATCGGCATCAACGGTCAGGAAGCGGCGGTCGGCCAGGCTTACAGCACGCTGAATACCACGGTGAGCAACGCCAATTATTCACCCACCGCCGGTCAGCTGCTGTCGAGCATGGGTACGGTGTTGCCCATGCAGCTCGGGCCGGCGACCGATCTGTTCTTTCTGAGCTTCGATCAGATCGGCACCAACACCCACGTGCGCACCTCGCCCACTCCCACGGCGCCGACGCCCACGGATCTCGCGCCTTCGGCCGATATTGGGCTGCACGTGTACGATGAACTCAACGCCTCGATGGCGGGCATCACCGGAGTATCTCCAGGCCTGAGCGCGGTCAACACCACCTATCAGACCGTGGAGCAGCAATTGCCAACGGTAGCGAATATCCAGGGCTTCCTGCCGTCGCAGGAAATCGGTATCTCGCAGCTGGCAATCCAGTACTGCAATGCGCTGGTCAACGACAGTACGCTCGAGCCGGCATTCTTCCCTGGCCTGAATCTGAACCAGACTCCGGCAGCGGCGTTCGGTACCACCGCCGGCATGGACCTGGTGATCACGCCGCTGATCAACAGTCCCGCCATCGGTGCCGGTCTGGCCAGCCAGCCCACGGCCGCGCAGGTGCGCACCGAGCTCTACAGCCTGATGACGAACCTCGTCAACTGCAGCGTCAGTGATCCGACCTGCGTGCAGACCCCGACGCGTACCCAGACCATCACCAAGGCCGTGTGCGCCACCGTGCTCGGCAGCGCGACGACTTTGATCAAGTAGAGATTTCATACGAGGCGCCAGTCATGAAGATCAGACGCAAGCGGCCCCTGGGGCTGCACGACCCGCTCCGCCACCCGGATCATCCGCGGCCTTTCAGCCGCAGGGATTTCCTGGCGCAGGGCTTCATGCGTGGTGCCGCCACCGTTGCGGGCATGTCAGTCTTCAGTCTGTTTGCCGATCCGCGCAAGGCGTACGCCACGCTGGCGCCGGACATTGCCGCACTCAAGGCTTCGCCGTGCAACATCACCACCGGCTCGGGCATGATTCCTTTTATCTGCTTCGACCTTGCCGGCGGCGGCAACATTGCCGGCTCCAACGTGCTGGTCGGCGGCGGTGGCGGTCAGATGGATTTCCTGTCCACCGCTGGCTATAACCGCCTCGGACTGCCCGGCAACATGATCCCCAATGGCTCCGCCGGGATCGGCAACTTCATCGATCAAAGTCTGGGTCTCGCGTTTCACAGCGACAGCGCCTATCTGCGCGGCATTAAGCAGCGCATCGCCGTGGCGACCGCGGCCAACGTCAATGGGGCGGTCATGCCGGCGATGAGCGAGAACGATACTGGCGACAACCCTCACAACCCCATGTACGGAATCTATAGTTCCGGCTATGCGGTGTTGACCCCGCCGGCGGGGGATAAGGGCGACCTGCTGGCGCTGATCGGGACCGAGAGCTCAACCTCCGGCGGAAATTCCATGGCGCCGTCGTACATGATCGACCCGACCGTGCCTCCGACCAAAGTCTCGCAGGCTTCGGATGTGACCGGGCTGGTGAGCACCGGCCAGCTGGTCGGACTGCTCAGCCAGAGCGATGCGACATTGGTGCTCGAATCGATCGAGCGCATCAGCAAGAACAAGCTCGATTCGGTCGACACCCTGCTCGGTACCCAGGACGCGGTGGTCAAGGACCTGGTGCAGTGCGGCTACGTGGGCGCGGCCGATCAGGTGGATCGCTACGGCAATGCCAGCGCGACTTTGAATCCCGACATGGACACCGCGATCGTCGGCCCGGGCGGTATATTCACCACCGCCGAGTACCAGGGTGACGCGAATTTCCGCGCCACCGCCGCGGTCATGAAAATGGTGGTGAACGGTTATGCGGCCGCCGGCACCGTCGAACTCGGCGGCTACGACTACCACACGGGTGATCGTGCCACCGGCGAGATGCGCGATGTCGAAGCCGGTCAGTGCATCGGCGCCTGCCTGGAGTACGCGGCGCGCATGGGACAGCCGCTGATGATCTATGTATTCACCGATGGCTCCGTGGTGTCGAGCGGCATGATCGACAATTCGGCGGGCGGTCGCGGCAAGGGTGTATGGACATCCGATAACCAGACCACCGCGGCAACGTTCTTCCTGGTCTACAACCCCAACGGCCGGGCGACCACGATCTCCAACCAGATCGGCAGCTACACCAGCGACGGTAACGTCAACACGACCTCCAGCCCCGGCGCCAACGCCGTCAACCTGCTGGCTGAGACCGTGGTATTGAACTACCTGGCGCTGCATAACAAGGCCGGTGCGTTCCAGACGTTGCAGTGGGCCAGCGGTCTTGGCACCGGCTTGGGTAGTGCCAGCGCCTACGATGCGTTGATCGCTCTGGCGCCTATTCGTTAGTCGGGGTCAAGCAGCGTTGCTGCAACCGTTTCCGGGGCGCACTCAATTGCTGGTGGCCATGTCTATGATTAGCGACAGCGGCGCCTCGCCGGTCTGTGGACTGGATCTCAAGCCATCGGCATCGGATTGACGGATAATGTTAAATCGTCGCCGGAGGTCTGCAAAAGAAAGTGCGAGTGCGGCTGAAGCATCGAGCGAACCGAACTGCCGGGCTCTGCCTGTGGTTGTATTGCGGCCTGCACTGGGGCGCCGCAACCGCGGCCAGTCCCGGCATCGTGGCACAGCGCGCGCCGGATTTTGCGCTGCCGGCAGCCGTTGGCGACAACGTGCGGCTGTCCGAATTCCGCGGCCAACCCGTGGTGCTCACATTCTGGAGCAGCCGCTGCAGTACCTGCGCGGCACAACTTGCGGCACTCGATCGTTACTACGCAACCTACCGCTCATCAGGTCTGGTGGTGCTGGGCGTCAGTGTCGAGGATGATCCGCAGCGCGCCTTACAATATGCGCGCGCACACTCGACTGCGTATCCGTTGCTGCTCGATCAGGCCAAGGCAGTTGCCCGCGCCTATGAGATCGAGCGCCTGCCGACTACGGTACTGATCGATCGCTCCGGCGTCGTGCGCTACCTGCACAGCGATGATCATCCCGCTGATACGTCCTACGTGACACAGATCCGCGCCTTGCTGGACGACAAAGTGGGCGCCCCATGAACTCTCTCACATCAATGCAGTCTCCCATGAACACAATGATTCGCCGTCTATCGTCGAGCTTCTGGCCGTTGCTGCTGCTGCCGCTCACCACTCCTGCATGGTGCGCCCAGCCGGCCGCGCCCGCCGCCGCCAGTGCTCCCGCGGCCCAGGCCGAGTCCGCTGCGTCCAAGAGCGATGCCGCTGCCGCCGATGCCGGCGGCGGCACGCGTGGGCTGGACGAGCAGATCCAGGACCTCAAGAAGGATGTCGTGGATCTCAACAAGGATCTGTTCGTGCTCGAAGAGGAACTGCTGTTTCCGGCCAACACGCAAGTGGCGGTGTTCGTGTCGATGGACGTCGGCGATTTCTTCGCCCTGGATTCGATCTCGCTGAAGATCGACAATAAAGATGTCAGCGACTACCTGTATACCCCGCGAGAAGTGGCGGCATTGCTCAAGGGCGGGGTGCAGCGCCTGTACGTCGGCAATCTCAAGTCCGGCGAACACGAACTGGTGGCGCTGTTCAATGGCAAGGGACCGCACGAGCGCGACTACCGGCGCGCCGCCAACCTGCGCTTCGAAAAGGGCGTTGGTGCGAAGTACCTGGAACTGAAGATCACGGATCACCAGCGTGCGCAGCAACCCGAGTTCGAAATCAAGGATTGGGAATAGCGGGCGTATGAGCGGCTGGCGTTTCGGACTGGGATTGTGCGCGCTGCTGGCGGGTGTCGGCCTGACGCCTGCGCAAGCCGCGCATAAGAGCGATCCGAACAAGCTGCCGAGCATTCGCGTGCAGGACCTGCACTACGGCGAGGTGCTGTTCCAGTTCTACTCCGGCCAGGAATTCCAGGCGCTCACCGAACTCGAGGCCTTCAGCCAGTGGCATCGCATGCCGCATCACGCCGCTGATGCGGACCTGCTGGCCGGTGGCCTGTATCTCGAACTCGGCATGCACAACGAGGCGGGACGGCGCTTCGAGCGCCTGCTCACCGACAACATTCCCGTCGGTGTGCGCAATCGCGCCTGGTTCTATCTGGCGAAGATCTGGTACGAACGCGGCTACTACGAGCGTAGCGAACAGGCGATCGGTCGCATACAAGGCACCCTGGACACGCAACTCGAGGCTGAGCGGGTGCATCTGCTGGTCAACGCACTCATGCGCCAGCAACGCTACGACGACGCCATCGCATTGCTCCGGGGCTGGCACGGCCCCGCGGATTGGATGGCCTATGCAGGCTTCAACCTGGGGGTGGCACTGGTGCGCGCCGGACGCCTGCCGGAAGCCGATCCGATCCTGACATCGGTTGGCACGCTCAACACCAGCAGCGATGAATTGCTGAATCTGCGGGACAAGGCCAATCTGGCGTTGGGATTCGCCTACCTGCAGGCCGATCAGAGCGCCAAGGCGCGTGCGCCGCTGGAACGCGTGCGGTTGAACGGGCCGTACTCGAGCCGCGCCTTGCTCGGTGACGGTTGGGCACATGCTGCACAAGGCGAGTATCGCGCTGCGCTCACACCCTGGCTCGAACTTCGTCAGCGCAATCTGCTGGACGCGGCGGTGCAGGAATCGTTCCTCGCCGTTCCCTATGCCTTCAGTAAACTCAATGCCAATGGCCAGGCGGCCGACTACTACGAGTCGGCGCTGAGCTCATTCGCCAGCGAGTCGGACAATCTCGACTCGGCGATCGCGAATATTCAGCAAGGCCACATGCTCGATGACCTGCTGGGCGACGACAAGGACGCGCGCTACGGCTGGTTCTGGCAGCTCAAGGCCTTGCCCGACTCGGCGCAGTCGCGCTATCTCTACTCAATACTGGCGGACAACGATTTTCAGGAAGGGCTCAAAAACTATCGCGATCTGGCGTTCCTGCAGGGCACCTTGCGGCACTGGGATGACAGCATGGAGGCGTTCGCGGCGATGATCGAGACCCGTCAGCGCGCATACGCCGAGCGACTGCCGCGCGCCGACGCGCTGCTCAACAGCGACACTCAGACGCGACTGCGCGACGCGCGTGTCGCTGTCGGATCGCAGCTCGATGCGGCCGAGACCGGTAACGACGTGGCCGCGCTCGGCACGCCGACCGAGCGCGAACAATGGGCGCACCTGGCCCGGCTTGCCGATGTGTTGGCCAGCATGCCGCCCGGTTCCGAGCGTGATGCGGCCCGCGACAAGCTGCGACTGATCAAGGGTGTGCTGTATTGGCGGTTGGACGCCAGCTTCAAGGAACGCGCCTACGAACAACGGCACTCGTTGCGCGAACTGGACGCGGCGCTCGATGAGTTGCAGAACCGCTGGGTACGCGTGCAGCAGGCGCGCGCCACGGTGCCGAACGATACCGGTGAATACGCGGTTCGTATCGCCGCGCTGGCAGTTCGCGTCCAGGCCATGCATAAGCGCCTGGAGCAATCGTCGCAACAGCAGAGCAAATACCTGGATGAGCTGGCTGAATCGGAATTGCGCGCACAGAAGCAGCGTCTCGATGCTTATGCCCTGCAGGCGCGCTACGCGCTGGCGGACATTTACGATCGCGCCGACGATCAGCAGGGGGCGGCCAAGAAGCCGGACGCACCTGGCGCCGGAGATGCGGCGCCGCCGGTCCCGGTTCCGGTCCCGGAGTCGCAATGAAGCGCCGGCGCCTGCAGGTGCTGGTCGTGCGCTGTGCCATATTGCTGGCCGCGGCGTCGCCCGCCATGGCGGCCAAGAACACCAAGCCCGCAGCCCCGACCATTGGCGATCTGAGTGCCAAGACGGTCGACGTGAATCCGGCACCGGCCAAGGGCGGCGGTGCCGCCAAGGCGATGGAGAACTATCGCCAGTTCCTCAATCTGCAGAATGCCGATCCGCGCTTGCGCGCCGAAGCGATGCGGCGCCTGGGTGATTTGAACCTGGAGTCCGGCGAACTCGAACGCATGTCCAATGAGGTGACGCAGCTCGACATGCAGGGAGCCGAAGCCATCCGCCTGTATTCGACGCTGCTCAAAGCCTATCCCGACTATCAGCGCAACGACCAGGTGCTCTATCAGCTGGCGCGCGCCTATGAGACCACCGGCCAGACGCCGTTGGCGCTCGCGACCCTCGATACCATCGTCGCCCGCTACCCGAGGGGACGCGACATTGCCGAGGTGCAGTTCCGGCGCGGCGAGATTCTGTTCTCGAACCGGCGCTATCCGGAGGCGCAGCTGGCCTACGAGGCGGTGCTGGCGCGCGGCCGCGACGGCTCGACCTTTTACGCGCAGAGCCTGTACAAGCACGGCTGGTCGCAATTCAAGCAGGGCATGAACGAGGTCAGCTTGAAGTCGTTTGCCGATCTGCTCGATCTGACTTTGACCGACCCGAAGAGCCCGGGGCGCATGCGTCCGTGGGAAACCCTGTCGCGTCCCGATCGGGAATTGGCGGAAGATACGTTGCGGGTCATGAGTATTACGTTCTCGTACCTCGATGGTGCGAAGACGCTGGATGATTTTGCCGCTCGCCGCGGCCATATGGTTTATGCGTGGCTGCTGTATTCGCGCCTGGGCGACCTGTACGTGGAGAAGCAGCGTTTTCAGGACGCAGCCGCGACCTATCGCGCCTTCGTCAGCCGTGATCCGATCGATGAGCACGCGCCGACGCTCGAGATGGCGGCCATCGAGGCCTACCGCAAGGGTGGCTTCGCCGACCTGATGCTCGACGGCAAGCTCGAGTATGCGCAGCGCTACGGCTTCGGCGCCCCGTTCTGGCAGGGCCGCGAGCACAGCGCCTATCCGCAATTGGTCGAGGAACTCAAAACCAACTTGAAGGACGTGGCTCAGTACTATCACGCCAGCGCGCAGAAAACCAAAAAGCCCGACGACTACGCGGCCGCGGCGCATTGGTATCGCACCTACCTGAGCTCGTTCCCGGATGATCCGGATTCCGCCGCCACCAACTATCTGCTGGCCGATGCACTGTTCGAAAGCCGGCAGTACCAGGACGCCGCGGGCGAATATGAACACACCGCCTACGGCTATCCGCGCAACGCGCGCTCGGCCGAGGCGGGTTACGCGGCACTGGTGGCGTACCAGAAGTACGAGGACACGCTGAGCCCGGACGCGCGCGCCAGCGCGCATCAGCGGACCACCGAAGCCGGGCTCAAGTTTGCGCAGGCATTCCCGGAACATGCGGAAAGCTCCGTGGTGCTGACGCATGCGGCCCAGGATTTGTATGCCGCCGGCGATCAGGCGCGCGCCGCGCAGGCGGCGCAGACGCTGCTGGCGCGCAATCCGCCAGTGGATGCTGCCAAGCAGCGCATTGCCTGGACGATCGTTGGCCAGGTGAGCTTCAATCAGGGCGACTTCGCCCAAGCCGAAAGTGGCTATACCCACGCGCTGGCCGCGGCGGCGGCCAACGATCCCGAACGCGCCGATATCACGGAACGACTGGCGGATGCGGTGTACAAGCAGGCGGCCGCCAAGCGCACCGCCGGTGACCAAGCCGGTGCGGCCCAGGATTTCCTGCGCGTCGCGCGCATTGCGCCCGGATCCAAGGTTATCGCGACGTCGCAATACGATGCCGCCGCTTCGCTGATCAGCGCCCAGCAATGGGACCAGGCGATTGCCGTGCTCGAGGCCTACCGCCGCGACTATCCCAAGAGCGAATACAACGCCGATATCGATCGCAAGCTTGCGGTTGCCTATGAACAGGGCGGCCACTCGGCCCAGGCCGCGGCGCAATACGAACACATCGCCGACAACGCTCACGAAGATCGCGCGGTGGTGCACGAGGCGATCGTGAAGGCCAGCGATCTATATGCAAAGTCAGGCGATGCCGCACGCAGTACCGCGATGCTGGAGCGGCTGGTACGTGACTATCCGACGCCAGTTGCCGATGCGATCGAAGTGCGTCAGCGGTTGCTGGATGCGACCACCAAGTCGGGCAACCTCGAGCGCCAGCGCTATTGGCAGCGCGAGATCGTCAAGGCCGATGCGAGCGCCGGCAGCGGGCGCACGGATCGCACCAAGTACCTGGCGGCGCGCGCGCAGCTGGCATTGTCCGAGCCCGTGCGTGATCAATTCCAGGCCATCAAACTCGTGGTGCCACTCAAGCAGAGCCTGATCGCGAAGAAGAAGGCCATGGAGGCGGCGGTGCAGGCCTACAAGGAGGTCGCCGAGTACCAGGTGGCCGAAACCACGACCGCGGCCACCTACGAGACCGCGGAGCTCTACCGCGTACTGGGCCACGATCTGATGACCTCGGAGCGGCCCAAGAAGCTGTCGGCCGACGAGCGCGAGCAATACGACACGCTGCTCGAGGAGCAGGCCTATCCATTCGAAGAGCAGGCGATTGCGATTCACGAGATCAACGCCAAGCGGGCCGCGGATGGGGTGTACGACGACTCGGTGCGTAAAAGCTTCGATGCCCTGGCGCAACTGCTGCCAGCGCGCTACGGCAAGGTCGAGCTCAGCCAGACCTGGGTCGCATCGCTGGCCGCGCCCGGCGCGACTGCCCCGAGCAGCGCAGCCCAGGCCGACTATGACCGCGCCGCGCAACTCGCGGCCGCAAACAAGGCCACCGAGGCCGAGCTGTCATTGCAGCAGTTCGAGCTGCAGTTTCCGGGTTTCGCGGCCCCGGCGGTCGATCTGGGCTTGCTGGAGCGGCGTGAAGGCAAGCTCAGCGATTCCGAGGCGGCACTGCGCCGTGCGACCGTCCTGGCGCCAGCCGATGCCCTGGCCTGGAGCGAACTGGGTGTGACACTGCGCCAGGAAGGCAAATTCAGCGATGCGCGCGCCGCCTACGGGCAGGCTCTCAGCGCCGATGATTCCTATGCGCCGGCGCACCGTAACCTCGGTGTGCTGCTCGATCTTTATCTGGGCGACCCGGCCGCCGCGCTGCCGGAATTCGAGCGCTACAAGACTCTGTCGGGTGAGGACAAACCTGTGAGCGGCTGGATTGCCGAGCTGCGCGCCCGCACCGGGGTGAAGGCGGCGCCTGCCCCGGATACCCCGGGCCCGAACACACCCGCCGCGGCCACGCCGTCCTCAGATACGTCCGCTCAAGGTTCGCCGGCGCCGGAAGTGCCGGCCGGTGCACCGGTAGCGGCGGGCAATAATGGAGGTACGACGTGAAAACATCGGTCGTGACGCGATGGTGGCTGGTGCTCGCATGCGTCGCGGCCGGCGTGGCCATGGCACAAACGCCGGATTTGGAACCGGGGGTGCAGACCTCGGCGCCAGTCCCCGAGCCCTCATCGGTGCCGCCAGCCACGCCGCCAGCCACATCACCGGCCGGCGCTACGCACACCGCGCCTCCGGCGCCGGCAAGCGCCACCCCGGCTCGCGCCGGCAGCAAGACTGAGGATCGCATTCAACTCGACACCACCCAGATCAGCGGCAATCGTGAATTGCCCAAGGTCATGTACGTGGTGCCCTGGCGCAAGGCGGATCTGGGCGAATTTGCCGGCCGGCCGCCGAACAGCCTGCTCGACGAGGCACTCACGCCGGTGGACCGCGACGTATTCCGGCGGCAGAACCACTATTACGCGGCGCTGCAGGCGGGGGCCGCGACCTCCAAGTCTCAACCTGAGGTACCCGCGGCCAAAGCCGCGGGACCAGAGACCAAGGATGAGAAGTAGATCGCGGTATTGCGCGTTTGCGTCACTTTAGTTTGACCATATCGGTGGATCATAGCGTTCAGGCATGGGAGTCAGCACGATGAGCTTGTTCAGTCATATTGTGGTTTTTTTCCAGGGCGGCGGCGACATGATGTATCCGATCGCCGTAGTGTTCGTCGCCGGTCTGGCGATCGCGCTCGAGCGATTCATTTATCTCACCACCGTGCAGTTGCGTAATCGCGGGCTGTGGAATCAGCTGGTGCCGCTGCTGCAGCGGGGCGATTTTCGCCAGGCGGTCCAATTGACCTCCAAATCCCCGTCGGCGGTGGGACAGATCCTGAGCTACGGGTTGGCCCGCATCTCCACGGCGCGTCACCGCGACGATATCGAGAAGGCCATGGAAGAGAGCCTCATGGATGTGGTGCCGCGACTGGAGAAGCGCACGCACTACATCGCCACGTTCGCCAACTTGTCGACCCTGCTGGGCCTGCTGGGCACGGTCATCGGCCTGATCAACGCGTTCGCGGCGGTGGCCACGGTCAACCCGGCGGAGAAGGCCAACCTGCTGTCGGCCAGCATCTCGGTGGCCATGAACTGCACCGCCTTCGGACTCATGAGCGCGGTGCCGTTGCTGCTTATTCACGCATGGCTGCAGACCAAGACCACGGACACCATCGACAGCCTGGAGATGGCGTCGGTCAAGTTCCTCAATGCCGTGACCGAACGCCAGGCGCAGCCGGCGCCGGCCGCAGCCTGACACGGCTTTAGGCCCAGGTAGCGCGCATGCGCCGTTCGTACCAGGTTCGCAAGCTCCTGCGCCACCAGCGCAAGCCCGTGGAGCTGATGCTCGTGCCGATGATCGACATCTTCACCGTGCTGGTGACCTTTCTGCTCATGACGGCGGTGTTCTCCCGCACCGTCATCCTCGAGCTCAAACTGCCGCCGGCGAATGCCGAGTTCACGCCACCACCACCCGGGCTGCAGCTCGAGGTCATGGTGCGCAAGGACTCGCTCATGGTCGATGACCGCAATTCCGGTCCGCTGGCGACCTTTCCCAACCAGAACGGCGCCTACGATTACGAGGCGCTGTCCAAATATCTGCAGCAGGTGAAGAGCCGCTTCCCGGACAAGACCGATGCCACGGTACTGCTCGAACCGGACACGCCTTACGACGTGGTGGTGCAGGTCATGGATCGCGTACGTGTGCTGGAGGTCAATGCCGGGCTGAATGTCGTGCAATACGAACTGTTCCCGGACGTTTCCCTGGGCGATGCGCCCGCGGTCGGAGCACAACCATGAGCATGTCACGACGCGCCCGCTTCATGCTGCAGCATCAGCTGCGCCATCGCGCCGATGGGCAGCTGAACCTGATTCCGTTCATCGATATCCTGACTGTGATGGTGTCGTTCCTGCTGGTGTACTCGACCAACGTCGAGGTGGTTCAGAACAGCAAGGGCATCGAGATACCGCAGTCGATTTCCGAGCGTCAGCCGCGCACCACCGTGGTGGTGATGCTGACCAAGGAGGACCTGTTCGTGCAGGGCGAGCGCATCGCCTCGGTGGCCGATGTCAAGGCCACTGACGGCGACATCATCGGCCCGCTGCGCGATGCGCTCAAGCGTCCGACGCTGGTGGGTCAGCAGACCAGTGAAGAGGATCTGGCGCAGCGCGAGATCACGGTAATGGGCGACAAGTCGCTGCCCTACGAGGTGTTGAAGAAGGTGATGCGCACCTGTACCGATGCGGACTACGGCCGCATTTCGCTGGCTTTATTGCAGAAAGACAAGCCAGTACCTGCCGGCGCAGTCGGGCGGACATAAGGCGGAGATCAAGAGGATGCAGCTGTCCCAGTACTACCGCGAATACACGCTGGCGTGGGAGGTCGATCCGGAGGAACAGCGCCGGTTCCGCCGCTTCATGGGCGGCGGCATGGCGTTGGTGCTGTTGCTCGGCGTGGTCTTTCCGCTCATTCACCTGCCGCCGCAGACCCAGACGGCAGCGGAAGCCGTTCCCGATCGGCTGGCGCGACTTATGGTCCAGGAGAAACCCAAGCCGCCACCGCCGCCAGTCGAGCAGCCCAAGCCCAAGCCCGAGGT
This sequence comes from Steroidobacteraceae bacterium, assembly GCA_036496405.1. GTDB lineage: Bacteria > Pseudomonadota > Gammaproteobacteria > Steroidobacterales > Steroidobacteraceae > FEN-1191. The sequence goes on from DASXLF010000564.1 coordinate 34,661, forward strand.
GAAGCCGGTCGAGGTCCCCAAGCCGGTCGATCGCGCCGCCGATGCCCGCAAGAAGGCGCAGCAATCGGGACTGCTGAAATTGAAGGACGAACTGGCCGACCTGCGCCAGAACGTCGATCTGACCCCGCTCGGGCAGACCAAGAATCTGCAGGGCGCCGTGGGACAGGACAGCCACGCTGAGCGCTCGCTGATTGCATCGAAGGTCGGGGCTGGATCGGCCGGCATCACCACCGCCAACTCCAGCCGCGGCTTTGGTACCGGCGCCGGGTCGCTCACGGGACACGACACGATGGCGGTCAGCTCGCGCATCGCGGCCGCTTCCGGCGTCAGTAACGTCGCCAAGGGCGGCAGCGGCAAGCCCTCGCGCAGCGAGGAGGAAATTGCGCTGGTGTTTGACAGCAACAAGGGCGCCATCTATGCGCTCTATGGTCGCGCGTTGCGTGATCAGCCCGACCTTCAGGGTAAGCTGGTACTGGAATTCACCATTTCCCCGGCCGGTGAGGTGACCGAGTGCCACGTGGTGTCCAGCGAGCTGAAGAATCCAGAATTGGAGCGTAAGATCGTGGCGAGAGTGAAGTTGTTCCGCTTTGCGGCCAAGGATGTCGCGACCATCACGACCACCAAGCCAATCGAGTTTGTACCGACGGCATGAGCCAGCCAGCCAGCTTTGAACCTGCAGTCAGAAATCGATTACTTCAGTGAGCTGCAACCCGTGGATCAGGCCCGGTTGCTGGCGGTATTTCTGCATGAGTTGACGATCGAGGCGCGCAGCACCTACGGGGCCAGTGCCGAACAAGTGCATGACGGCGCGCGGCTGCGCTTCGTCAATGAGATCGTCTGCCGTCTGGCGCGCTTCATCGAGCAACTGCTGGCCGACGACCAGACGCGTCCCGGCGACGATGTGGTGCTGCGCATGCTGCTGTCGCCACGCGCCGATTCGGCCGCCGAACGCCTGGTCAACAATGCCTATCGGCGCGCCATGCATGGCTTCGATCGCTACGATGCCACGGTGACCATGGACAAGTGACGGCGTGCCGCCGTAACGTCGCCGCGTGCCCGTGCTAGCTCTCGGCCAGATTCTGCTATTGCTGACCGCCTCGGTGCTGGTGGTTACGGCGGGCAGACGTATCGGCTTGCCGCCGCTGCTCGGCTATCTCATCGTCGGGGTACTGCTCGGGCCATTCGCCTTCGACGTGGTACCCAATGGCCCGCAGACTCACGCTATCGCCGAGATCGGCGTGGTGTTCCTGCTCTTCACCCTGGGCCTGGAATTCTCCTTTCCGCGCATGGTGGCCATGCGCCGCGAAGTCTTTGGACTGGGCAGCGTTCAGACGCTGGTGGTGGGCGGGGCGGGCGCCGCTGCGGCGCATGCGCTCGGCGTCAGCTGGCCCAGCGCCGCGGTACTCGGCGGGGCGCTCGCCATGTGCTCCACCGCCATCGTCCTCAAACAGCTCGGTGACCAGGATGAATTGAACCGCACGCACGGACGCCTATCGTTTGCGGTGCTGTTGTTCCAGGACCTGGCCTTCGTGCCGCTGCTGGCCTTGGCCAGCGTGCTGGCCGCAGGGCAGGCCGGGTTCACCGCCGCCGCGGTCTGGCGCCTGGTGGCCCTGGGTTTGTTGGCGCTGGTGACCGTGCTCGCCTTGGGCCGCTGGGTGTTGCGCCCGCTGCTGTACGAAATCGCGCACAGCCGGCTGCGCGAGACATTCACGCTGGCCGCGTTGCTGGTGGTGCTGGGATCGGCCTGGATCACGCAGCGGCTGGGCATGTCAATGGCACTGGGTGCATTCCTGGCCGGCATGATGATCGCGGAAACCGAATACCGGCATCAGATCGAGGCCGTGATAAGGCCGTTTCGCGAGTTGCTGCTGGGCCTGTTCTTCATCTCGGTGGGCATGCTGCTCGATCTGCGGGTGCTGTACGCCCACTTCCTGAGCATTCTGGGCCTGCTGGCACTCACCGTGGCTGCCAAGGCGTTGCTGTCGGCATTCGTGACTCGTGCTTTCGTACCCAGCAATTTCAAGGCGCTGCGCACGGGCCTGGTGCTCGCCGGCGGCGGTGAATTCGGCGTTGCACTGTTGACGCTGCTGGCGCAGGGACGCGATCTGGTTCCAGCCCGCGCCGCGCAGCTGGTATTGGCCACCGTGGTGCTGGGCATGATCGTCAGCCCGCTGATCATCCGCTACAACCGGCGCATTGCACGCGTGCTGCTGCGCGAGCGGGCACCGCCGCCCAAGGCGATGTTGCCGTCCGATGTCGCCCAGACCGAGCTGGCGCGCCGCGAGCACGTCATTCTGTGCGGCTTCGGCCGCGTCGGCCGGCATCTGGCGCGAGTATTGGTTTCGCAGGGCTTCGAGTTTCTGGCCGTGGACCTCGATCCGGCCAACGTGCGCGCCGCGCGCGAATCCGGCGAGCCGGTGGTCTGGGGCGACAGCAGCGATGAAGAGCTGCTGCGAAGTCTGGGCGTGGATATCGCATCGGTGATCATCATTACTTTCGCCGATCCGGCGATCGCCATCGGTGTGGTGCGCGCGGTGCGGCGATTGCGCGCCGACGTGCCGGTACTGGTGCGTACGCAGGATGACACCCGGCTGGCGGATCTGTCCCAGGCTGGTGCCACCGAAGTAGTGCCAGAGACCTTCGAAGCCAGCCTGACCCTGGTTTCGCAGGCGCTCACCTTGCTGCAGCTGCCGGCTACCCAGGTCGCGCGCATCGTCGACAATATTCGTACCCAGCGCTACGTGACCCTGCGTACGCGACCGGCCATGGCTCGACTCGAGGCGGACAGCGAGCCGACGGAACTGCTGCACTCGGTGGTGCTGCCGCCCCAGGCGTGGGCCGTGGGCCGGCGGCTCGAGGAGGTCCGCAGCCATGGTGCCGAAGTGGCGTTCACGGCGATCCGGCGCCAGGGCATCACGGGGCGTGAGCCGGCCGGCGAAACCGAATTGCGCGAGGGCGACGTGGTGGTCATTTATGGCGTGCCCGCGGCGCTTGAGCACGCGGAGGCGGTGCTGCTGACCGGCTAGGAGTTGCGCTTACGGTTGCGGTTAGAATGCCGCGCCCCATGAATCGCGAAGACATCACATTCCCGGCGCGCCATACCCCGCTGCGAGAGGATATCCACGCGCTCGGCCAGCTCATGGGCGAGGTGCTGCTCGAGCAGGGCGGCGAGGAGCTGCTGTCGCTGGTCGAGGAGGATCGCCGTACCGCGATCCGCTGGCGCGAAGGGGTCGCCGGCGCGGCCGAGGCGCTGGCGGCGCGGGTGCGCGGCCGCCCGCCACGCCTGGCGCGTGAGCTGGTGCGGGCATTCTCAGCCTATTTCCAGCTGGTCAACGTCGCCGAGAAGGTGCATCGCATTCGCCGGCGGCGCGAATACTTTCAGCAGGACGGCGATCGCCCGCAGCCGGGCGGCGTCGAGGACGCCCTGTCGGAGCTGAAATCCGCGGGACTGGGACTCACGGAAGTGCTGGCGCTGCTGTCGCAACTGTCGATCGAACCGGTACTGCTGGCGCACCCGATCGAGTCGACACGGCGCACGACGCTGCGCCGGCAGCAGCGCATGGCCGGATTGCTGCTGGAGCGTAGCAATGCGACGCTGGCGCCGCACGAGTGCGCCACCTTGCTCGAGCGCATCCGCGCCGAGATCAGCGCCGACTGGCAGACCGAGGAGCATCCACGCGAGCGCCTGACCGTGGCCGATGAGCGCGAGCACGCGATTTTCTACCTGGCCGAGATTCTGTATCGCATCATCCCCGCCTTCTATCAGGAGCTCGCCGCGGCGCTCGGCAAGCTCTACGGCGCCTCGCCCGAGAGCCTGGATCTGCCGGTGCTGGTGCGCTTCGGCACCTGGGTTGGTGGCGACATGGAATCTTCCAATGACGTGCACGCCAAGAGTATCCGCGAGACGCTGGCGCGCGCGCAGCAGATCATCATCAGCAACTACTACAATGACTGCCAGCAGCTCGGGCAGCTGCTGTCGCAAAGCGAACGGCGGGTGGGTGTCGCCACTGCGGTCGTACAGCGTATCGAGGAATATCGGACCCTGATGCCGGGAGCCCCGGGCATCGCCCCCGCACGCCACGACCGCATGCCGTACCGGGTGTTGCTCGGCCAGATCGCCGAGCGTCTGCACGCCACGCTCGAAGGCCGCTCCAGCGGCTATGCGCTGCCGGCGCAATTCCGCGCCGATATTGATCTGATCGCGCAGAGCCTGCTCGCCAATCGCGGTGCGCACGCCGGTTACTTTCCGGTGCGGCGCTTGCTCTCGCGCATCGATACCTTCGGCTTTCACCTGGCGACACTGGATGTGCGCGCACATGCTTCGGTCCATCAGTCAGTGCTGGCGCAGGGGCTGGATGATCCGCAATGGTGCCAGCGCAGCGCGCTGGAACGGCACGCGCGGCTAGTGGAAGTCCTCGAGCGCGATATCGGCCCGTCCGGCGCCTTCGACGCCCTGGGCAAGCGCACGCTGGCGGTGTTCGACGCCATCGTGCAGAGCCGGCATCGTTATGGCGCTGACGCCATCGGTCTCTACATCGTCGGCGGTGCGGTGTCAGCGGATGATGTGCTGGCACCGCTGGTGCTCGCGCGCTGGGCGGAGGCGTACAACAAGAGCAATGGTGAGGTGGCGCTCGATGTGGCGCCGGAGTTCGATGCCGTCGATGCTCTCGAACGCTGCGGCGCGGTGATGCACGAGTTGCTGGAGGATGGGGTGTACAAGCGTCACCTCGAGGCACGCGGGCGGCTGCAAACCGTATTAATCGGCTTCTCCCACAGCAGCCAGGAAAGTGGCATGGTCGCTTCGCGCTTCGCTTCCTACCGTGCGCAGCGGCATTTGACCGAGGCGCTGCGCCAGGCACAGAAGGAGCATGTGCTGTTTTACAGCCGCGGCGGCAGCGTTCCGCGCGGTGGCGGGCGTATTGACGCCATGCTCAGGGCGGCGCCGGCCGAGTCGGTCAGCGGTGTGCTGCACTTCACCGAGCAGGGCGATGGCATCAGCCAGAACTATGGCTTGCGGCCCAACGCCATGCGCACGCTCGAGCGCGCGCTCAGCACGCTGGCGCGCGCGACACTGGCCGTCAAGCGCGGTGTGGCGGTGCGCGAAGGCGCGGCGCTGGCCGAATGCGTCGGCCTGGTGGCTGGCCACAGCGCCCAGGCCTGGCGCAGCCTGATCTATGAGACGCCGCAGTTCGGCGATTTCTTCCGTGCGGTCACGCCCATCGACGTCATCGAGCGCATGCAGATCGGCTCGAATCAAACGCAGCGCATCGATCGACAGGGCATCGATGCGGTGCGGCCCGCCGGCTGGGTATTCGCCTGGGCACAGTCGCGCCACATGCTGCCCGGCTGGTACGGGGCTGGTTCAGGTCTGGAATTTGCCAAAGCCGAGCGTGGCCTGCCATTACTGCGACGCTGTTACCTGGGTTGGCCGTTTTTCCGCACGTTGATCGACGACATCGAAGCCATGCTCGCGCGCGCCGACCCGGCCGTGGCCGCGCACTACGAGCGGCTGGCTGCCGCGGATCTGCGACTCTTCGGCGCTACGGTGCGTGCCGAGTACGATCGTACCTGCGCGCTGGTGCTCGAGATCAAGCAGAGCTCAGCGCTGCTGGATACCGACCCGACCCTGCAGCGGAGCATCGCGCTGCGCAATCCCTATGTCGATCCGATGAACTTCATGCAGGTGGATCTGCTCGAGCGCTGGCGGGCCGGCGGACGGCAGAATCGTGATCTGTTCGAAGCACTCCAGGCCAGTGTCAGCGGCATCGCGCGCGGATTGCAGACCACCGGGTAGGGTCCCATCGGCGGCGCCATGAAATATGCATTTGGCAATATGCATATGCGCAAGAAATCTAACCTGGGATGTTGAGCTGCCTGGGGGCCCGGCCTATCATCGATTGCCGCGGCCATAGGAAGGCTCACGAACGCCTGGCACGTGGCACTCCCCCCATTCCAAGCAACTGGTATCATTTACATTGGCTAACTGGAAAGAACGCCTCGCAGACCGGATGCCGACCGAGCTCGCGCGCGAGATCGACATCTTTGAAGGCCAGATAGAGCTCAAGAAGCAGGGCAAGATCGAGGACAAGCTGTTCGCCGAGGCCCGGCTGCGCCGCGGTGCCTATGGACAGCGATATGACAATGGCCAGCGTCATGACGGCATCAGCCACCGCAGCCTGCCGTTCCCTACGGCTGCGACCAAGGGCGTGGAGACCGTGTGGGATGCGCCGGGCATGCAGCGCATCAAGATTCCCTTCGGCGGCCTGAACCCGGATCAGATGGATGTGCTGGCCGACATCGCCGAAGAGTACTCGGACGCCATCTGCCACATCACCACGCGCCAGGATGTGCAACTGCATTACGTGCACATCGAGGATGCGCCCGATGTCATGCGCCGACTGGCGTCCGTTGGCATCACCAGCCGCGAGGCCTGCGGCAACTCGGTGCGCAATGTCACCGCCTGTTCGCTCGCCGGCGTCTGCCGCTGCGAGGCGTTTGATACCACGCCTTACGCCAAGGCCATGGCCTACCATCTGCTGGGGCATCCGGACACCCAGGAGATGGGGCGCAAGTTCAAAATCGCCTTTTCCGGTTGCAAGACCACTAGCTGCGGCCTGACCAACATCCACGACCTGGGCTTCATCGCCAAGACCTGGCAGGACCACGGCGTCACTCGCCGCGGCTTCGAGGTGGTCGTCGGCGGCGGTCTGGGCGCCGTGCCCTACGAGGCCAAGCTGTTCGATGCGACCGTTCCCGAAGAGGAGATTCTGCCGCTCGCGCAGGCTACTTGCCGCGTCTTTGCTCGGCTGGGCGAGAAGCGCAATCGCGGCCGCGCCCGCATGAAGTTCCTGATCGAGAAGCTCGGCTTCGACGAATTTCGTCGCTTAGTGCTTGAGGAGCGCAAAGTCCTGCGCCCCGATGCACGCTGGACCGATTACCTCAAGGATGTCGAGCGCTACCACGAGACGTCGACCCGCAGCCCCGCGAGTCTCGACCTGGCCAATCTCGATCCGGAGTTCCAGGCCTGGCGTGCAACCAACGTCTATGCACAGCGACAGGGGGGTTACGTCGTGGCGACGGTAACCCTGCCGCTGGGCGACATCACCTCCTGGCAATTGCGCCAGCTGGCGGAGGTCGCGCGCAAGTACGTGGGCGATAACGTACGCACCACCGTGGAGCAGAATCTCATTCTGCGCTGGGTCTCCGAGGCCGATCTGCCGGCGCTGTACGCCGAACTGCAGCACCTGGACCTGGCGTTGGCCGGTGCCGGGAAGATCGAGGACGTGGTCACCTGCCCCGGCACCGACACCTGCAAACTCGGCATTGCCGCCTCGCGCGGACTGGCTGCGGTAGTGCACGAGAATCTGGTGCAGCGGCAGAAGAGTAGCGCCATCGACCCGGCAGTGCGCGATCTGCACATTAAAATGTCCGGCTGTTTCAATTCCTGCGGGCAACACCATCTGGCGGACATCGGCTTCTACGGCGTGTCGCGCAAGATCGGCGGCGTGGCCGTGCCGCACTTCCGCGTGCTCATGGGCGGTGAGTGGGAGAACAACGGTGCCACCTATGGACTGACCATCGGCGCGGTGCCTTCCAAGCGCATTCCAGAGTTCATCGAACATGTGACCCAGCGGTACCAGTCCGAACGCCGGGATGGCGAGCGCTTCAAGGCGTACGTCGATCGCATCGGCAAGAAGGCGCTCAAGGAGATGGTGGACGCCTTCGCCGCGGTGCCGGCCTATGCCGTGGACCGCAGCTTGTATTCGGATTGGCGCGATCCGCGCGAATTCACGATCTCGGACATCACTACCGGCGAATGCGCGGGCGAGGTGGTGCAGCAAATCGACTTCGATCTGCAGGCTGCCGAGCAGCGCAACTTCGAGGCCCAGCTTGACCTGGAGAAGAGCGAATTCCAGAAGGCGGACGAGGCGGCTTACCAGTCCATGCTGATCGCCGCCAAGGGGCTGGTTCGCACGCAGATGCGTGACGTCAGCGACGATCCGGACCAGATCGTGGCCGAGTTCAAGCGACGCTTTTACGACAGCCAGCTGTTCCAGTCACCCGACTCCGGCCAGTACGCCGGCGGCAAGTTCGCCCTGTACCTGCTGAATCGTCATGCGGATAAGCATCCGGCCCTTGCGGCCGACAGGGTGCGCCATCTGGTGGAAGAAGCTCAGCTGTTCATCGAAGCGGCCTACAGCTGCAACCAGCGCATCACGGAACAGCGCGCGCGAGCGATGGCGGCCTTGAACGTGCCGGCGACCGCCGAAGCGCTGGTATAAATCCATGGACCTGCACAAATTCGGCATCAAGCTGTTTGCGCTGGACGCGCAGAATATCGACATTCTTAAATTCATTCCCATGTATCACCGCTGGATCCAGCAGAACGCGCTGGAAGACCTGTTAATCGACGTGGCCGATTACAGTCACGTGCCGGCTGGTCCCGGAGTGATGCTCATCGCACACGAAGGCAACTACGCCCTGGATGAGACCGGGCACGAGCGCGGCGTGGTGTACTACAGCAAGCATCCAGTCGCCGGCGCATTGCCCGAGCGCTTCGCGCGCGTGGCCTCCAAGACCCTGAAGGCCGCACAGCTCATGAAAGAGGATGCGGAACTCGGGGATGCGCTGAAGCTGCCCGGCAATGATCTGCAGTTCTTCGCCAACGACCGGCTGGTCGCGCCCAATACCGATGCTGCCTACGGCGAACTTGAGCCGGCGCTCAAGACCTTCCTCGACCGACTGTACGCCGGGGCACCCTACACGCTGGCGCGCGAGCGCGACCCCAAGGAGCGCCTTAGCGTGCGGGTGCGGGCCGATGGCGCCGTGGCGCTAGAGACCTTGCTGGCGCGGCTCAACTAGCGCCACCGCCGACAGGGGGACCTTGTCGGGCTATTACTTCAGTACTCCGGCGTGATCGCCTACACGCGCAAGGCCGGCATGGCCTTAGTTTGCGATAATCCCCCCGGGCAGCCATTGAGAGTACACGGCATAGTGAGCGCAACCAGCCTGATTTCCCCGGATTCACGGCTCGGCTCGGTTACCGCGGCCATCGAGGCGCCGCGAATTCGTATCGAGCGCGTCAGCCCATCGGTGGATGACGGTCAGCTTCCCTCCCGGGGCATTGTCGGTCAGGCAATTGCGGTCGAGGCGGACATCTTCATGGATGGCCACGACCTGCTGGCGGCGCGCCTGATCTGGCGCGGTCCGCGGGCGCTGGAGGAACAATCCACGCCCATGCTGCCCTTGGGCAATGATCGCTGGCGCGCGGAATTGCTGCCGGCCCAGACCGGCCGCCATCGCTTCAACATCGAAGCGTGGCGTGATGACTGGGGCAGCTACCGTAACGAGCTGCAAAAAAAGAGCGCCGACGGGATTCCGGCTCTGGAGGATATCGATGAAGGCCGCAGGCAGCTGGCGGCGGCCGTGGGGCATGCCATTGGCGCCGCCGGCGAAGCCGCGGCCCAGTTCGTGCGCCGCCTGCGGGGGCTGGATGAGCTGGCCGCGACCGAATTGCTGCTGTCGCAGGAGGCGGCGGCGCTGATGGCGCGGCTGCAGCCGCGCCGCTTCGTGACCCACCTGCAGGCGGATCTGGTCATCGAAGTGGAGCGCCTGGCGGCCGGTTTCGCCAGCTGGTACGAACTGTTTCCGCGCTCGCAGGCGCAGCAACCCGGCGAGCACGGCACCTTTGATGATGTCATCGGGCGCCTGCCGGCGCTGCGCGCCATGGGTTTCGACGTCCTGTACCTGCCGCCGATTCACCCCATCGGCCGCAGCCACCGCAAGGGCCGCAACAACGCGCTGCAGGCCGGCACCGACGACCCCGGAAGTCCGTATGCCATCGGTTCGGTCGAGGGTGGTCATACCGCCATTCATCCCGAATTGGGCGGACTCGACGCCTTTCGCCGGCTGCTGAGCGCGGCCGCCGCGCACGGCATGGAACTGGCGTTGGATTTCGCCATCCAGTGTTCGCGCGATCACCCATGGTTGCTCAGTCACCCGGAGTGGTTTTCGTGGCGGCCCGACGGCTCGATCCGTTATGCCGAAAATCCTCCCAAGAAATACGAGGATATCGTCAATGTCGACTTTTACGCCGAGCGCGCCAAGCCGGCACTGTGGCTGGGTCTGCGCGACGTGGTGCTGTATTGGGTCGATATTGGAGTCAGAATCTTTCGCGTCGACAATCCGCACACCAAGCCGCTGCCGTTCTGGCAATGGCTGATCGCCGATATCCGCGCCCGTCATCCCGAGGTCATATTCCTGTCGGAGGCCTTTACGCGTCCGGCGATGATGTACCGGCTGGCGAAGATCGGGTTTGCCCAGAGTTACACCTACTTTATATGGCGCAACAGCAAGCGCGAGCTGACCGAGTATTTCACTGAGCTGACCACGCAGGCGCCCCGGGATTTCTTTCGTCCGCACCTGTTCGTCAACACCCCGGACATCAATCCCCGGTTTCTGCAGGACTCGGGACGCGCGGGATTTCTCATCCGGGCGGGGCTCGCGGCAACGCTGTCGGGCCTGTGGGGTTTGTACAGCGGTTTCGAGTTATGCGAAGCCGCCGCGCTTCCCGGCCGCGAGGAGTACCTGGACTCGGAGAAGTACCAGATCAAACAACGCGACTGGCAGGCCCCCGGCAACATCATCGCCGAGATATCGCGCCTCAATCATATCCGTCGCAACAATCCTGCCTTGCAGACGCACCACGGGCTGCGTTTCTACAACGCCTGGAATGATCAGGTACTCTGGTACGGCAAGGCCACCCCCGGACTGGATAACTTCATATTGGTCGCCGTCTGCCTCGACCCGCACCATGTGCAGGCGACGCAGTTCGAAGTGCCGTTGTGGGAGTTCGGATTGCCGGATACCGGTGTGCTCCAGGTCCAGGAACTCATGCGCGGGACACAGTTCGAGTGGCACGGAAAGGTGCAGAGCTGGCGGTTCGTACCCCAGGAGCTGCCATTTGCCATTTTTCGTGTGCAGCCGCGGCTGACCTGAGCCAGACGCCGCACCATGGATCAAGCGCCGCCGCCCAGAAATCAGAACCGCTTGCGCAGCACGCGTGCCGCCGAGGCGCACGTGCGCGACCCGTTATGGTTCAAGGACGCGGTCATTTATCAGCTGCACCTGAAATCCTTTTTCGACGCCAACAATGACGGCATCGGTGATTTCCCCGGCCTGATCGCCAAGCTCGACTATATCGCCGAGCTGGGTGTCAACACGATCTGGCTGCTGCCTTTCTATCCCAGTCCCCGGCGCGATGACGGTTACGATATTTCCGACTATCGCGGGGTGCATTCCGACTACGGCACCTTGGCCGATGCGCGCGCATTCATTGCCGAGGCGCACGCCCGCGGCCTGCGGGTAATCACCGAACTGGTGATCAATCACACCTCGGATCAGCACCCATGGTTCCAGCGCGCGCGGCGCGCCAAGCCCGGATCTTCGGCGCGAAATTTTTACGTCTGGTCCGACAGCGATCAGCGTTACGCCGGCACGCGCATTATTTTCGTCGACAGCGAGAAATCCAACTGGACCTGGGACCCGGTCGCAAACGCCTACTACTGGCATCGCTTTTATCATCACCAGCCGGATTTGAACTTCGACAATCCGCTGGTGCTCAAGGCCGTGCTGTCGGTGCTGCGCTATTGGCTGGGCCTGGGAGTCGATGGCCTGCGGCTCGATGCCGTGCCCTACTTGGTGGAGCGCGAGGGCAGCAGCAACGAGAATCTTCCAGAAACCCACGCCATACTCAAGCGTATTCGCGCCGAGGTCGATGCGGCATTTCCCGACCGTGTGCTGCTGGCCGAAGCTAATCAGTGGCCGGAGGACGTGCAGCAGTACTTTGGCCAGGGCGATGAATGCCATATGGCCTTTCATTTTCCGCTGATGCCGCGCATGTACATGGCACTGGCGCAGGAGGATCGCTTTCCGATCACCGATATCCTGCGGCAGACGCCGGAGATTCCGGCCAATACCCAATGGGCGATCTTTCTGCGCAACCACGATGAGTTGACGCTGGAAATGGTCACGGACAAGGAACGCGATTATCTCTGGGCGCAGTACGCCGCCGACGTGCGCGCACGGCTGAACCTGGGCATCCGCCGCCGGCTGGCGCCGCTGATTCAGCGCGATCGCCGGCGCATCGAACTGTTGCACTCGCTGCTGTTGTCGATGCCAGGGGCACCGGTGCTGTATTACGGCGATGAGATCGGCATGGGCGACAACATCCATCTGGGTGATCGCGACGGCGTGCGCACACCCATGCAATGGTCGAGCGATCGCAACGGCGGTTTCTCGCGTGCCGATCCGGCAGTGCTGGTGCTGCCGCCGATCATGGACCCGCTGTATGGTTACCAGGCCATCAACGTCGAGGCGCAGTCGCGCGATCCACATTCGCTGTTGAATTGGATGCGCCGCATGTTATCCATACGCCGGCTGCAACGCGCCTTCGGCCGCGGTACCTTTCGGCTGCTCTATCCGAGCAATCGGCGCGTCATGGCTTACGTGCGTGAGCTCACCGAGGAGGGCCGCAGCGAGATCATCCTGTGCGTGGCCAACGTGTCGCGTTTTGCACAGGCGGTGGAGCTGGACCTGAGCCAGTTCGAGACCTGCGTGCCGGTGGAGATGCTCGGCGGCGCGGCCTTTCCGCCGATCGGCCAGCTACCGTACCTGCTGACCTTGCCGCCGTATGGTTTTTACTGGTTCGTACTGGCACCGCTGGCGAGCATGCCCACATGGTTCGTGCCGGCACCTCAGCCCATGCCCGAATACGTGACGCTGGTGGTGCGCAGCTCGCTTGAGGAATTGCTGGCGGAGCCGCTGCGCTCGATCATCGAGAAGGAAGTACTTCCGGCCTACCTTCCCAAGCGGCGCTGGTTTGCCGGCAAAGACCAGAAGCTGACGCTAACCCGGATTGCCGATGTGACCACGGTGCCGGGCATCGAGCCGCCGGTGCTGCTGGCCGAGGTCGAGGTGCAGATGGAGCACGCCAGCGATCGCTATCTGCTGCCGTTCGGCTTCATCTCCGAGGACGACATGGCCGGCGCATTGCAGCAGCAACTGGCGCTGGCGCGCGTGCGCCGCGGACGGCGCATCGGCTTCCTGACGGATGCGTTCTCGCTCGACAATTTCGCGCGCCGGTTGATCGAGTTGCTGACTGCTAACGCGCGGGTAACGACCCTCAGCGGCGAATTGCAATTCAATCCGACGTCGCGGCTGGCCACGGTGAGCGTCGGTGCTGACGCGCAGGTGCGCCGCTCCTCGGCCGAACAGTCCAACAGCGCCTTCATCGTCGGCGGCCAGGTCATGATCAAACTGTTCCGCCGCATTCATGGCGGCCCGCATCCGGAAGCGGAGATGGGACGGTATCTGACCGAGCACGGCTACAACAACATCGCGCCGATGCTGGGTGAGATCACCCGCGTTGGCCTGGACGGCGTGCCATATGTGCTCGGCGTGGCCCAGGGATTCATTTACAACGAAGGTGATGCCTGGAGTTGGACCCAGAATCTGCTGGAGCGCACGGTGCAGGAGGTATTGGTGATGCCGTCCGGTGCACCGCTGCCGGAGCAAAGCGACGCCATCGAGCGCTTCCAGAAGGCCGCGGCCATGCTCGGGCGGCGGCTGGGAGAGATGCACGTAGTGCTGGCACAGCCCACCGACGAGCCGGAGTTTGCGCCGCGGGTCAGCACGGCGCAGGAGTGCGACAGCTGGGCACAGGCGGCCCGCGCGCAACTGGCGGCCGCGTACGCGGTGCTCGATGCGCGCACCCAGTTCAGCGACGAGGAGCGTGCCAGCGTCGAGCAACTGCGGGCAGTGCGCGAACGCGCCCTGGAGTTGCCGGCGCTGCTGGCACCCGCCGGTATTGGCTCGCTCGCGATTCGCATCCACGGCGATCTTCATCTTGGGCAGGCGCTGGTGGCCCAGGGTGATGTGTTCTTCATCGACTTCGAGGGCGAGCCTGCGCGCCCGCTGGCTGACCGACGCAGGCTCAGCAGCCCGTTGCGCGATGTCGCGGGCATGCTGCGCTCGTTCGACTACGCCGCAGCCACCATCATTGCCACCGGCGGTGCCGGCCAGGACGAAACGGCGCTGGCACGTAAGCGTGCCATCGTCGAGCGTTTCTGGCAGAGCTCGGACAAGGCGTTCGTCGAGGCGTACCGGCAGACAGCGGCGCCCATTGATCACCATTGGGGCAGTACGCATGGCGCGCGCGATCTGCTGGATCTGTTTCTGCTGGAAAAAGCGGCGTATGAAATCTGCTACGAGGCGGCCAATCGTCCTGGGTTGCTGAGCGTGCCGCTGCGCGGGCTCGCGCAATTGATATCCCGTCTGTTACCGACACAAGGCATTGCACCATCATGATTGGCGAGCGCTTGAACGATTCGGGTTTGACCATCGACGCGGCGGCGGCGGCGGCGCTGCAATCGGGCGGCATCGAGGACCCCTTCGCGCTGCTCGGCCCCCATGGCGACGCCAGGGGCGTGGTGATCCGCGCTTTCGTGCCACCGGCTGAAGGAGTGGAGGTGATCGGCGCCAACGATGAGCTGCTGGCGACCATGCTGCCCATTCAGCCCCATGGGTTATATGCCGCGCGTATAGCCGCGCCTGCGCGCTATCGCCTGCGCATCCGCTGGCCGGACGGCGTAATGCAGGATACCGAGGATCCGTACTCGTTCGGGCTGTTGCTCGGAGAGTTGGATGTGTACCTGTTGGCGGAAGGCAATCATCTCGAACTGGGCCACTGCCTGGGCGCGCAGGCGATGAGTGTCGAGGGTATCGCCGGAGTGCGCTTCGCCGTGTGGGCGCCCAACGCGCGCCGGGTGTCCGTGGTCGGCGATTTCAACGGCTGGGACGGTCGCCGCCACCTGATGCGCAAACGGGTCGAGGCCGGTGTCTGGGAGTTGTTCATTCCGCGCCTGCCCGTGGGTACGATCTACAAGTACGAGATCCTGGGTGCTCACGGGTTGCTGCCGCTCAAGGCCGATCCAGTGGCGCTGCAGGCGGAGGCACCGCCGCGGACCGCATCTGTAGTCGCGGATCCGACGCCCTTTGAATGGAGCGATGCCCAATGGTTGCAGGCGCGCGCGGCCGGAGGTCAGAAGCTGCACGCGCCGGTCTCGATCTATGAGGTTCACGCCGGCTCATGGCGGCGAACGGGACCGGACTGGCGCGGCCTGAATTGGGATGAACTCAGCGAACAATTGATTCCGTATGCCAAAGAGCTGAAATTCACCCACATCGAATTGCTGCCCATCATGGCGCACCCGTTCGGCGGATCGTGGGGCTATCAGGTGCTGGGGCAATACGCGCTGCACGCGGCGTTCGGCAACCCCAGGGGATTTGCGCGCTTTGTCGATCGCTGCCACGGCGCCGGACTGGGCGTGATTCTGGATTGGGTGCCGGGACACTTTCCCACCGACGCGCACGGCCTGGCCTACTTCGACGGCACCGCTCTGTACGAGCACAGCGATCCGCGCGAAGGTTTTCAGCTGGAATGGAATACCGCCATCTACAATCTGGGGCGGCGCGAGGTGCATTCGTTCCTGATCTCGGCGGCCTTGCACTGGTTCGAGCGCTACCACGTCGACGCGCTGCGGGTCGATGCAGTGGCATCGCTGCTGTACCGCGACTATGCCCGCAAGGAGGGGCAATGGATCCCCAATCGCTATGGCGGTCGGGAAAACCTCGAGGCCATCGACTTCCTGCGACACTTGAACGACGCCGTCTCACAGCGCTATCCCGGATCCATGGTCATTGCCGAGGAGTCAACCGCCTGGCCCGGGGTGACGCGGCCAACCGCGGACGGCGGCCTGGGATTTACCTACAAGTGGAACATGGGCTGGATGCACGACACCCTGCGTTACATGGCGCACGACCCGATACATCGCGCCTACGATCACAACGACCTCACCTTCGGGCTGCTGTATGCATTTTCCGAGCACTTCGTGCTGCCGCTCTCGCACGACGAAGTGGTGTACGGCAAGGGCTCGCTGATCGGGCGCATGCCCGGTGATACCTGGCAGCGCTTTGCAAACCTGCGGGCCTATTTCGGTTTCATGTGGACGCAACCGGGCAAGAAGTTGTTGTTCATGGGCGGCGAAATCGCCCAGGATTGGGAATGGAACCACGACGGTCAGGTCGACTGGTCCGCGCTGGAGCATCCGCTGCACAAGGGCATGCAGCGGCTGATCACCGACCTGAATCATCTCTACGGCACCGAGGCGGCACTGCACGCACTCGATTGTGACAGCGCCGGCTTCCGATGGATCATCGGCGATGATCGCAACAACAGCGTGTTTGCGTACTATCGCTGCGGCTACGGCGATACGCCGCCCGTCATCGTGGTGTGCAATTTCACGCCAGTGCCGCGCCTGGGCTATCGCATCGGCGCCCCGCGTGCCGGCGGCTGGCGCGAAATTCTCAATACCGACTCTGAAATCTATGGCGGCAGCAACCTCGGCAACGGCGGCTGGGTACAAGCGGACGCAGGTCCCAGCCACGGCCAGCCTTTCTCGCTGGAAATTACGGTGCCACCGCTGGCTACGGTGTTGTTGCGTCATGGGGGGTGACGGCTGCCAGGTCTGTTGCCCATGACTGTCGATTTGCCCAAGCGCGCGCTGGTGGGCGTGCCGCATCCCTTGGGGGCCACCTGGAGCGCCCAGGGCACTAACTTTGCTGTTTTCGCCGGCAACGCTGAACAGCTGGACCTGTGCCTGTTCGACCCCAGTGGCCGTACTGAACTGAGACGGCTGGCCATGCCGGATTGCACGGACGGCGTCTGGCATGCGTTGGTTCCCGATCTGCCGCCCGGGCAGTTGTACGGCTATCGCGCTCATGGACCCTACGATCCGGAGCAGGGCCATCGCTACAACGCCAACAAGCTGCTGCTCGATCCGTATGCCCGAGCCCTGTCAGGGTCGGTACGCTGGAGCGATGCGCTCTATGGCTACCGCGTCACCTCACCGCGAGCGGATCTGTCCTTCGACCGGCGGGACAGCGCCTTTGCCATGCCCAAGGCCGTGGTAACGGTTGACCGATTCCATTGGGGCGAGGACCGGCCGCCCGCCACGCCCTGGGGCGATACCGTGATCTACGAGGCGCATCTGCGCGGTCTGTCGATGCGCCAGGGCGCCGTTGCCGAAGCGTTGCGCGGCAGTGCCGCCGCGCTCGGGCACGAAAGCCTGATCGCGCACCTGCAGCGACTCGGCGTCACTGCCGTCGAACTGCTGCCCATCCAGGCGTTCCTCCAGGATCGGCCATTGCTCGAGCGCGGGTTGGCGAATTACTGGGGCTATAACACGCTGGCGTATTTCGCCCCGGAGCCGCGTTACCTCGCCAGCGGCGATCTCGATGAGCTCAAAGGCGCCATCAAGGCGCTGCACGCCGCCGGCATCGAGGTGCTCATGGACGTGGTGTACAACCATACCAGCGAGGGCAGCGAACTCGGTCCCACGCTGAGCCTGCGCGGCCTCGACCATGCCGCCTATTACCGGCTGGTACCGCAGGAGCCGCGGCGTTGCGCCAACTTCAGCGGCTGCGGCAACACGCTCAATTTCTCCCACCCGCGGGTCATCCAACTGACCATGGATTCGCTGCGCTACTGGGTGCGGGAATTTCATATCGACGGTTTTCGCTTCGACCTCAGTGTCACTCTCGGGCGCGAAGACAGCGGCTTTGACCCCGGGTCCGGCCTCTTCGATGCCCTGATGCAGGATCCGCTGCTCGCCGGCGTCAAACTGATTGCCGAACCCTGGGACCTTGGGCCGGACGGCTTTCAGCTGGGCAATCATCCGCCGGGTATGTCGGAATGGAACTCGCGCTTTCGCGATGAGGTGCGCCGCGCCTGGCGTGGCGATTCCGGGCAGCGCGGCGCGCTCGCCGCGCGGCTGCAAGGGTCGGCGGATCTGTTCGATCATCATCGGCGCAAACCCTCGGCCTCATTGAACTTCATCACTGCGCATGACGGTTTCACGCTGCAGGACTGGGTGAGTTTCAATCACAAGCACAACGAGGCCAATGGCGAAGACAATCGCGATGGCAGCGATGACAACGCCAGCAACAACTGGGGCGTTGAAGGGCCCAGCGAGGACCCCGCCATCATCTCCGTGCGCGAACGGGTCAAGCGCGCAATGCTGGCGAGCCTGGTGTTCTCCCACGGCACTCCCATGCTGTTGAGCGGCGATGAATTCGGCCACACTCAGCGGGGTAACAACAACCCGTATTGCCAGGACTCCGAAATCAGCTGGCTGGATTGGCATCAGGCGCAATCGCCCGCGGGGCTGGAACAGCAACTGTTCGTGGCGCGCCTGCTGCAATTGCGGCGCGATCACTGCACTCTGCGCAGCGGCTATTTCCAGCACGGCCTGCTCGAGCCGCTGCCGCAGGTGCGCGATATCGAGTGGTTCGACGAAAACGGCGACGTCATGCGGCCGGAGGATTGGCACTACACGGAAGGGCGCCTGCTATGCCTGCGCCGCGCGTTGCGCCTGGATGAGGCGCGTGCGGAGGTGAGTCTGCTGCTGATCAATACCACGGCAGAGGTGCACGGCTTTCAGCTGCCGCAACCGTCACTGCGCTGGTGGCTGCGGCTGAACACCGACGATGGTGCGCTGACCGATCGTCAGCTGGAGGGATCGCACGTCGAGCTGGCGCCGCACAGCCTGCAGTTGCTGACCGCCGTGGTGGAGGCGCCATCGCCGGAGGGGATCGTGCACACGGCCGGCGACACCGCCGTACAGCCGATTCTGCGCACTCGCGACTAGAACTGCGCTGCCAGGGTTGCGGCCAGTAAGTCCACCTGGGCTTCGGTGTGCGCGGCCGAGAGGAATCCCACTTCAAAGGCACTCGGCGCCAGGTAGATGCCGCGTGCCAGCAAGGCATGAAACGGCGCCGCAAAGCTGGTCTTGGCATCCTCCGGAAAGTCCTGGGGCGTGCGTATCGGCAACGCCGGGCGGCCATGTTGCGACAGGCACAGCCAGAAGATCGAGCCCACGCGCTGCATTGCCAGGCACGGAATCTGCGCCACCGCAGCCTCGAGCCGCGCTCCCAGGCTCTCCAGCTGACGGTATATCCGGCCGTCCTGCAGCTGCCGCAACACCGCCAACCCGGCACACATGGCCAGCGGATTGGCGCTCAAGGTGCCCGCCTGATACACCGGACCTGCCGGCGCAACTAATTCCATGAGATCCCGCCGGCCGCCATAGGCGCCGACCGGAAATCCGCCGCCGATCACCTTGCCATAGGTGGCCAGGTCCGGTTTGATCGCGCACACACCGGCATAGCCCTGAAAGCCGATGCGAAAACCCGAAATGACTTCATCGAAAATCAACAGCGCGCCGTGCGCGCGCGTCAAGCGCGAAAGCGCCTGCAGAAACTCCGCGCGTTGCGGCAGCAGGCCGTAGTTGGCCGGCAGCGGCTCGATGATGGCGGCGGCAAGTTCAGAGCCGCGGACGGCAAACAGCGTCTCCAGCGCAGCGATGTCGTCGAGTGGCGCAACCAGGGTCTGCTGGACGATATCCGGCGCCAGACCGGCACTGTCGGGCAACGGCGCCTCGGCGAGTCCCGAGCCGGCACGCAGTAGCATGGAGTCCGTGTGGCCGTGATAGCAGCCTTCGAACTTCAGAATTTTCGATCGGCCCGTGGCGGCGCGTGCCAGGCGCAAGGCGGACATCACGGCCTCGGTACCGGAGTTCACGAATCGAATGCTTTCAATCCACGGAACCTGTGCGGTGATCAGCTCCGCCAGTTCGAGGCTGTACGGCTCCGCGGTCCCCAGGCTCCAGCCGCGTGCCAGTGCGGC
This sequence comes from Steroidobacteraceae bacterium, assembly GCA_036496405.1. Lineage (GTDB taxonomy): Bacteria > Pseudomonadota > Gammaproteobacteria > Steroidobacterales > Steroidobacteraceae > FEN-1191. The sequence goes on from DASXLF010000564.1 coordinate 54,465, forward strand.
CTCAGCCTCGGCACGTACCAGCGGATGCGCGTGGCCAAGAATCAGTGGCCCGAAGGCCATGCAGAAATCGACGTATTCCCGGCCATCGACATCCAGCAAGCAGGCGCCGCGGCCGCCGACCATAAAGCGCGGGGTACCCCCGACGCCGCGAAAGGCCCGTACCGGGGAGTGAACACCGCCTGGAGAGACGCGCTGCGCGCGCGCAAACAGCTGCTCGGAGCGGCCCGCGCCCTCGCTCATGTCGTCAGCCATTCGCGAGCGAAACGTGCGCCGTAGGTGATGATGATCGAGGCCCCGGCGCGCTTGAACGCGGTCATGATTTCCCGGTGCAAAGGCGCGCGCGCGGCCAGGCCCTGGGCGCACAAGGCTTCAAGAGCCGCGAATTCACCGCTAACGTGATACACGGCCCAGGGTTTGTGGATTGACGAGGACAGTTGCTGCAGCAGATCAAGGTAAGGCAATCCGGGCTTGACCATCAGGATGTCGGCACCTTCCTCGGCATCGCGCTGTGCGCACTGCCAGGCGTCCTGTGGACGCGCCGGATCCAGCTGATAGCTGGCGCGGTCCTTGAGCCGGGCGCCGGCCTTGGGTGCGGACGCCGCCGCGACGCGAAACGGTCCGTAGAGTGTCGAGTTAAATTTGACCGCGTAACTCATCAGGACAGTGCGCTCCAGTCCCGCCTGATCCAGGCGCGAGCGAATAGCGCCGATGCGGCCGTCCATCATATCGCTGGGTGCGACGCAGTCGGCTCCGGCCTGGGCGTAACTCAAGGCCGCCTGTTCCAGTTCGGTCACGCTGGCGCGATTGTCGAGATGATCGCCTTCCGCATTGAGTACGCCGCAATGCCCGTGCGGGGTCGAGGAGCACAGGCAAACGTCGACCGCGAGCCAGATTGCATCGCCAAAGCGCTGCTTGAGCGCGCGAATCTGGCCGCTGGTGAAGGACCAGTCGATGTCGCGCTCGCTGCGGGCGGCCGGTACGCCGAACAACATGAACTTGCTCACGCCGGCGGCGAGATCCTGTTCGACCTGGCGCAACAGGGAGTCGCCGGTGTCCTGATGCACTCCGGTCAAGCCCGGCACCGGCTCCCGACCCTTCAGGCCCTCAACCACGAACAGCGGCTGGATCAGCTGGTCGAGCCGGACGTGTACTTGGCGGGTCAGGGCGCGGACATGCTCGTTTTGCCGCAAGCGGCGCAGATCAAGGGAACTCATGGGCCCACGATGATGCCGCGAACAGCATTACCGCCAGTCATGCTTTGTCACGGCCGGCATGCGGCATTTCACGCTTCGTGCGGACCGGCCTTAAGCTCATACGCCAAAATCATGAGGACAGCGGCCAGAATCCACGGCCTGATGGTCCACACAGCCTCTGCCCCGGTGAGTATCGACGCCACGCTGGCCGCGAGGGCCGAGGCCGCCTCAGCGCTCCTGCGCCGTGCCGTGAGCGACTATGGCCGTGTGATCTATGCTAACAGCCTGGGCGCCGAGGCCATGGTGTTGACCGACCTGATATGCACCAGTGCGCCTGAAATCGACATGTTCAGCATCGATACCGGCCGTCTGCCCGAAGAGACTTTGACACTGCTCGATCGGCTGGAACGGCGCT
>DASXLF010000565.1:0-1707 GCA_036496405.1 Steroidobacteraceae bacterium
CTGGGAGCATTGGCACCACAAGTTCCAGGCCGCCGGCGTGACGGTGGGACCGATTGCCGTGCCCGAGGACCATTTCGACTGTCCGCAGGTAGCGGCCAACGGGTTGCTGCCGGAATTCGCGGACGAGGCGGGTTTGCGCACGATCGACAGCCCTGTTCGGGTGGCGGATGCGCCGCATGTTCCGCCGCGCCATGCGCCGCGCATTGGCCAGCACAGCGAAAGCATCCTCACGGAACTGGGTATCGGCGATAGCGCTATCGCGCAGCTTGCCGCATCCGGTGCCGTTGGAATCGGGCGGTAATCGCCCGCGGCTACGCATCTTTCCATAGCGCCGCGCCAATAAAGTGCAGTTTGCTTCGCCGGAATGTTGACGCATGATCCCTAATCTGGGGACTGGCGATGACGATTCAGGAAACGCTGCACGGATCGGGAGTTCACGAGGTCGCGCATACCGCGCCGCCCCTGCCCGGCAATGTGCGCGCCATCCTGCGGGTGGGAAACGAGTTCTTCCTGCGGACGGTGGACAGCGTGGCGTCGCTGGTCGACGACGACCTGGTGAAGGCACTGGTCTATACCGCGATGTGGACCGCCAATGTACGGCACATCACACATTCAGTCGCCGCCAACCAGCAGTTCGCCGCGTTCGACAGCGTGCCACCGGACGAGATGCGCCAGCCCGTCAGCGTAATGGCAATCTCCAATGCGCTGCGCATTCCCTATGAGACCGTGCGCCGCTATGTGCACACCCTGTTGAACGAGGGCCGTTGCGTGCGGGTGGACCGCAAGGGCTTCATCGTGCCGGCAGCGGTAATCGGCAGCGTGGCGCACCGCAACACCATGCGCGCCAGCTATCCGAGCCTGCTGCGCTTCGTCACCGAGTTGCGGCGTGCAGGGTTCGACTTCGGACCGTACCGCCATCGCCTGCCGCAGACCGTGCCGCTGCCGCCGACGGGCGAACCGATGTCCAATTCGCGGGCCGTAACGCGCGTGCTGGGCGAGATGATGATGCACGGCATCGACCTGTTGGGCCGGCTGCACGAGAACGACTTCCTCTACGCCGTGATCTTCACCACCATCTGGACCACCAACGTCCACCACATCACGGCGACGAACGACAACATGAAATACGGCGCGCTGATGGAGCTGCCGCCGGACGAGGCGCGGCGTCCGGTAACCGTGCATGCGATCGCGAGCTCGCTGCGCATCCCGTATGAGACCGTGCGGCGCTACGCCAACAAGATGGTCAAGAACGGCAGCGCGGTTCGCGTCGGCAACAAGGGCCTGATCGTGCCGCGCGAGCGGCTAGCGGTGGAATCGGGCTATGAAGGCACGCGCGACGCCTTCATCCAGATCGAACGGACGGTGGCGGGACTGTACCGCGCCGGATTCGACTTCAGCGCTTATTAGCCTTCGGTGTCGACCGTCGCCTGCATCTGCGGCGCGTAACGCGCGCCGGTGACGGTGTTGGCATTCACCAGGCGCTCCAGTTCGTCCACCACGTCGTCTTCAAGTTCGATCTCGGCCGCGAGCGCGTTCTCGGCCATGTGCTCCGGGCTGGTGGTGCCGGGGATCGGGATGATGTTGTCGTCCTTTTGCAGCAGCCAGGCGAGACAGAGCTGCGCCGGCGTGCAGCCGACGGATTCGGCGAGTGCGCTGAATTTGGCCAGCAGCGCGAGATTGGCTTCGAACGCCTCACCCTGGAAGCGC
>DASXLF010000566.1:0-1536 GCA_036496405.1 Steroidobacteraceae bacterium
TGTCTCAGCGTCAGTTACGTATTGCTGAATATCACGCTGCGGGTCGACGATGACGGCGGTCTTACTGGCTTCATCGCCCAACAGGTAGGACGCGTGGGCCAGGCAGCCCAGGTAATACTGCTTCAGGATCATGGAAACACTTTCAGTCTAGCGCCGGAAGGCTACGCTTCGCGATCGCCGCGCCACCAGCGTGCCGAGTAGACGATCGCAGCAGCCGCCAGCCATCCCGCGGCGTATTCGGGCTGCGCGGCCCAGCGAATCATGGCGGAGTGCATGAGTCCAAACCACGAAAACACCGCGGCGATGAGACACCAGATCGCGGCGCGCCCGAACCTGCGGTCGATCGCCTCGGTGAGCAGCGAAGAGACCACCAGGACCAGGAACAAGAACCCATTGCCGAGTCCCTGAATCGACGACCAGTAGATGGAGCGGTTCAGCGCGGCCTGAACGCCCGGGTCGGCTGCGGAGATTTGCAGCGCGGGCAACGCCGAGTTCACGGCAGCCGCCACCACTGCGCCGGCCGGAAGCACGAAGCCCAGCAACATGACGCTCATGTACTTCGGCTCGACGCGGCGGACCGTCGCCATGCCCACGCCGATGGAGACGTAGGCGATCATCGCAGCCAGAATCGGCCAGGGAAACAGCTGCGCGATAAAGATGGTGAGCCCGCTCATAACCACGACGAGAAAAATGACTGGGGTCCATAGAGCATAGCTGATACGCGCGCCCATGGCCTTGTAAGGCGGCAGCATCGCATACACCACGGGTGCGATTACGCTGCCTGCCAGACCGCACACCAAGGTGCCCAGGCCGTCGCATGCCAGAACCGCGCGAACGTCGTAGTCGTCTCCGGCGGCGGTTCCGCCTGCCACCGAAGCAATATCCTGCAGGACCTGATAAATGGCGATGGGCGCGATCACCGATAAATACGGAAGCGCCAGCACCATGGCGTGCAGCGGCTGGGGCGTGATGGCGAACGGAAGTCCCGGCGAGACGCCCTGCCACACGGGATGGACGTAGCCGATCGCGAGGGCCAGCATCAAAGGCACGATCCAGGCGACGATGAACGGCGGAATCCGCAGACGGGTGATGGGCACGTTGGCCAGCACACTGGTGAGGATAATCGCCAGGGCCGCCAGTCCCACCAGAGGCTGATCGAAAACCCGCTGCAGCAGCACCAGCGCCAGATAGCTGTACATGGCCGCGCCGAACACCGTCATCGAAGCAGGCCCCGGGATGCAGCGCCGGATGGCACCGGCGAAAGGCGCAGCCGCCAGCTTGATGATCCCCGTCCAGGCGACCGCGGCCGCGCCAATTTCCCAGGCGAGATTGGCATCGCGGCTCTGCAAATACACCGGCAAGATGATCGACAGCGTGTAGCCGATGATGGCCGGGACGTTATTTCCGTACACGTGGGCCGTGACGTTTTCACGTTGTTCGCGGCGGGCCAGACCCACGGCCAATCGCACCAGACCCAGCGAACCGATCAGAAATCCCAGCGCGTATCCGGGCAACAAATGCGTCACGCTGAACGCG
>DASXLF010000567.1:0-1527 GCA_036496405.1 Steroidobacteraceae bacterium
ATACGCGCGAGCGCGGGAACTGGCTCGTTCCGGCGGGAGGCGACGCTGGACCGGCAGATGGTACAGGCGAAGGCGCTGGTGGAGGACCTCAAGCGCGAGGTCGATGCGGATCCGGAAGCCAGCAATCGGCGCATCCGGGCCGCTAAAGAGCGCGTGGCGCGGGAACGCATCGAGCGGGTGCAAGCCGCCCAAGCGGCGCTGGCCGAGATCAAGCGCAAGCGAAAACAGCTCGATGACAAGGGCGGCAACGGCAAAAAGCCAAAAGAGCCGCGGGCCTCGACCACCGACCCGCAGGCACGAGTGATGAAGATGGCGGATGCCGGCTTCCGTCCGGCCTACAATGTGCAGGTGGCCAGCGCGGCCGGCGAACTGATCGTGGTGGCGATTGATGTCGACAACAGCGGCTCAGATCGCGGCCTGATGCGCCCAATGCTGGAGCGAATGCGCGCTCGGCTGAAGCGATTGCCGCGCCGCTACCTCGCCGATGGCGGGTTCTGCAGTGGCGAGGACATCGAATGGGCGCATGACGAAAGTGTCGAGGTCTACTGTCCTCCCCCCAACTCCAGGAGCGGCGTCGATCCCTTTTTACCCAGGGGCAGCGACGGTCCTGGCGTAGCAGCCTGGCGAGCTCGCATGGCCAGCGAAGCCGGCAAGGCACAGTACCGGGCCCGCACGATCTGTGAATGCATCCACGCCCGATGGCGGAACTGGCACCTCAGACAATTGACCGTGCGCGGTATCGAGAAGGTCCGAGCCGTCGTGCTCTGGTACGCCCTCACCAACAACATCCTGCAAGGACACCGTCTTGCAAAAGCATAAACCGCAAATCCACACCCTTTGGCCAGACGCCGCGGGCGTCTGACATCAAGGGGCGCCAACGCCCTTGATGTCGAGCGCCGAAATGAATTGGCTCACAGGCTCTACGGCTGCAACTGCGTCACGCAAATTTCGGCTGCTGCGCGGCAGCCTCGCCCATCAGCCGCGCGCGCTCGGTGTTGGGCCAGAGCAGCGCGAGACCGAGCACGCCCGAGACGACCATGATCACCGCATTGATGGTGAAGCCCGTGATGTAGCCGTCGACCGCGCCACCGGCGTTCTGGATCACGCTGCCCATGACCATGGGCGCGATGATGCCAGCCAGCGTATAGAGCGCGCCATAGATCGCAATGACCGCGCCGCGCTGCGACACCGGCGTGAACTCGCCCAGCATCGGCGGACAGACCACATAGATCGAGCCGCACAGGCCCGAACCGACAACCAGCAGCGCGATCTGCAGGCCGGCGCCGTTCACATGCGGCATCACCGCCAGGATCAGGCCGCCGAGAACCAGCGGCGCCGAGCCGAGCACGCCGCGGGCGCCGCGGGTGGAGACGCCGCGCGCCATCAGGACTTGCGAGAGCCATCCGGCAATCATCACGACGGTGGCGCCCCAGATCCAGGGCAGGATGGAGATGAAGCCGGCTTGCTGCTGGCTGAAGCCAAGCCCTTGCACGATGAAGGAGGTGAACCAGGTCAGCCCGAGCGACA
>DASXLF010000568.1:0-2297 GCA_036496405.1 Steroidobacteraceae bacterium
CTCACGACCTACGCGGCCGAGTCGGCGTTCTTCATCAACGGCACCAATCGCGCGATGTTCCGCTTCACCATGATCAATCACTTCTGCAGTGACATGGAGAAGCTGATGGACACCTCCCGTCCCACGGATCGCATCCGCCAGGACGTGGCGCGCTCGCCGGGCGGCGACAGCCGCGTATTCCTCAACAACTGTGCCGGCTGCCACACCGGCATGGATCCGATGGCGCAGGCGTTCGCGTACTACAACTTCAACGGCACGGTGGTCGGGCCGGGAACCAACACCGGGACGATGCAGTACACCGCCGGTCAGGTACAGCCGAAGTACTTCATCAACTCCAACAACTTCGTTTACGGCTTCATCACACCGGATGACAGCTGGTCGAACCGTTGGCGGGGTGGGGTGAACGCCTCGCTGGGCTGGGATCCGGCTCTGCCGGGTTACGGCAACGGCGCGAAGTCCCTTGGTCAGGAGCTCGAGTCGAGCGATGCATTCGCGCAGTGCCAGGTGGTTAAGGTGTTCACGACGGTGTGCTTCCGCGCGCCGCTTGCCAGCGACCAGACGGCAATCACCTCCATCAAGGCGAGCTTCAAGTCCAATGGATTACTCAAGCAGGTGTTCCAGCAAGCCGCTGCCGCCTGCCCGGGCCAGTGAGGGAGCCGCAGCCATGAATCGCGATCCTGTCATCACCCTCACTGTGTCCACTGGGCCGCTCGCCCGCGCGGTGCGCGCCCTGGCCGGGGCCGCGGCGCTGACGCTGCTCGCCGTGCTCACCGGCTGCGGCGGCGGCGGAGCGCCGACTACCGTCAATGCGGCGCCGCCGACCAACGCCGCCCAGCATTACACCGGGCCGCCGCCGGCCAACGCCGACGTGCAGGCTTTCATGATCAACCTGTGGGCCAACATCAGTCCGTCCAACCGCTGCGGCGGCTGTCACCACGCGGGCGGCCAGTCACCGATGTTCGCGCGCTCGGACGATGTGAACCTCGCCTACCAGGCGGCGCTGCCGCTGGTGAATCTCTCCGACCCGTCGCAGTCGACCATGGTGTTGAAGGTCGGCGGCGGCCACAACTGCTGGGTGGCTGACCCCGCGGCGTGCGCCTCGACCTTACTGGTGTGGATCCAGGGGTGGATCGGCGCGGGCTCTTCCTCGACCACCAGTATCAAGCTCATCGCGCCGCCGGTGCGGCAGCCAGGCAACAGCCTGCAATTCCCGGTCGATCCGACTGCTTTCCAGAACACGGTCTATCCGCTGCTGCACACTTACTGCAAGGGATGCCATAACCCCAACTCCGCAACCGCGCAGCAGCCGTACTTCGCGAGCGACGTCCCCCAGGAGGCGTACCTGGCGGCACAGCCGAAGATGAGCCTCGCTACGGCCATCGCCAATCCTGACACGGCCCCGTATCAGGACCAATCCCGCTTCTACGAGCGCCTGGCCAACGAGTCGCACCATTGCTGGGGCGCGCCGCCTGACTGCGCCAACAGCTCCATGCTCATGCACGAGGCGATCCGCGCGTTCGCACTCGGCATCACTCCGACTCAGGTCGACCCGTCACTGATCGTGTCGAACGCACTTGCCCTGACTGACGGCATCATCGCCGCGGGGGGCAGCCGCTACGAGGCGAACCTGGTCGCGAAATACATGTTCCAGACCGGTCAGGGCAGCACCGCTTACGACACGAGCGGTGTTACCCCCGAGGCTGACCTGTCGCTCTCGGGCAATGTCACTTGGGTCGGCGGCTGGGGCATCAACATCGGTGCCGGAGGCAAGGCGCAGGCCTCGACCTCGGCCAGCGCCAAGTTCGCCGGCATGATCCAGCCGTCGGGTGAATACACCATCGAGACCTGGGTGGCGCCGGCGGATGTCACGCAGACCAACGCGTGGATCCTCAGCTACTCGGGCAGCAACACCACACGCAACATGACGCTCGGCCAGGCCGCAATGCAGTACGAGGGCTTCGCGCGCAGCAGCACGACCAGCACTGCAGGCATGCCGGCGCTTCTTACCACGACCAACGGCGGTGCGGTGCAGGCGGCGCTGCAGCACGTGGTGCTGACCTACGATCCGGTGAACGGCCAGAAGCTCTACGTCAACGGCGTGTATACCGGCGATCCCGATCCCTCTAAGGGCGGCACACTCGCCAACTGGGACGGCACGTTCGCGCTGGTGCTCGGCAACGAGACCACCGGGCAACGCCAGTGGAAGGGCGTCATCAAGTTCGCCGCTGTCCACAATCGCGCACTTACCGCCGCGCAGATTCAGCAGAACTTCGCCGCGGGCGTCGGCCAGAAGTTTT
>DASXLF010000569.1:0-1780 GCA_036496405.1 Steroidobacteraceae bacterium
TTGAGCTCGGATCAGAACTGCGTCAGCGGGACTTGCGCGGCGCAGCCTTTCCGGCAGCAACGATGGCTTCGAGGCGCGCGAGCCGTGACTCCACGTCGCCGGCGCGCAAGGCCTGCGTCGGCTGCAGCCCGCCCAGCATGAGGTCGGTGTAGCGGTCGGCCACGAGGTCCACGTTGACGCGCTGCGTGCCGAAAAGCACCGGCCACATCAGATGCTCCAGTCCGCCGTAGAGCATGGAGCGCACAGACTCGATGTCCACCGATGCGTCGATCTCGCCGTCGCGCACGGCGTCCTCCAGCGCCAACCGCACGAAGTGCGTGTAGCGCACCTGCAGCTCGTGCAGGCCGGAACTGGTGTATTCGGGGCCGGTTCGCACCTCGTGCAGCACCAGCTTGGCGAGACCTGGCGTCTCGACGTAGACGCGCACATGTCGCCAGACGATGAAGCGAAGCCGTGCGCGCAGGCCCTGCAGCCGCGCATAGCCATCGTGCACGTCCTGGATCAGCGGCTCGTACATCTCGCGCAGCACGGCGTGCAACAGGTCCCTCTTGGTCGGAAAGTAGCTGAATACGAGGCCCTCGACGATGCCGACGCGGCTCGCGATTTCGCTGACTGCGGTGCCCTGAAAGCCCTGCTGGAGGAAAACCTCGCGCGCGGCGACCAGGATTTCCGTGGCGCGTCGCTGGCGGCGTTCGGACAGTGGGGCGGGCGCGCTTTCTTCCATGCTTTTCGGGGTCTTTGCGATTTTGCGCAGAGCTCGCTGGGTGCTGGTGTTCATGGGATGGGGTGGCGCCGGTTGTCTTCGCGTCAAGCTTACTATGCGGTGCAGCCCACAGGTTCAGCACGCCGCCATTTCCAGTGTCTGAAGCGCCTGGGTGAGATGCGGCTTGTCGACCATCTGGCCGTCGATGCTGAGCGTGCCCGTCTCGGGTTGCGCGGCAAAAGCGTCCACGATGCGCCGGGCGTGTGCCAACTCGGTCCCGCTGGGCGAGTAGGCCATGTTGATCGTCGCCACCTGGTCGGGATGAATCGCGATGCGCCCGCGGAAGCCCCGCCTGCGCGAAGAGCGGCATGCGGCCTCCAGGCCTGCGGTGTCACGAAAATCGACGTGCAACGTGTCGATCGCGGGCACGCCTGCCGCCGCAGCTGCGCAGAGGCAGAGCGAATTGGCCCAGGTGTACAGCGACGAATACTCGCCGCTGGCCTCGCGGTTGGAGACCGCACCAATGGCCGCCGAGAGGTCTTCGGCACCCCAGGTGATGCCAGCCAATCGAGATGACGGCGATGGCGGCGCACAGAACGTCTGCATGGCGAGCATCGCCTGCGGTGTTTCGGTGGCGACCGGCACGATGCGCACGGTGCCCGGCGCCATGCCGGCACGTGCCTCGAGCGCATCCAGGCAATGACCTAGGTGAACGATGTCCGCGGCCGAGCGGATCTTCGGCAACATGATGCCGGCCAGCCCCGGCGCGACGACCGCCGCCAGGTCGTGCATCGCGAGCGTCGTGTCCAGCGGATTGATGCGCACGAAGATCCGCGAGGCGAGGGCGCCGGCCTGGGCGCGGATGAAGTCGGCGGCTGTGCCGCGCGCGCCGGCCTTGCGCGATTCGGCCACCGAGTCTTCCAGGTCGAGAATCAGCACGTCGGCCGTGCTCTGCACGGACTTCGCCAGCTTCCGTTCGCTGTCGGCCGGAACGAACAGCATCGAACGCAGCTTGAGGCTGTTCATACGGGCTTCCTCAGCATCAGCGCTTGCCGTGTGCAGCTGCAGACTTCCTCG
>DASXLF010000570.1:0-9280 GCA_036496405.1 Steroidobacteraceae bacterium
CTTGGTGCTACGGGCGCCCCCTTGAGCTTCGAATGTGACCTGCAGCCCCTCGCTCGCAGCCGTCGCGCCGATAACACGGGTATTGAGCATGATCTCGCCATAGCGCGCCTTGATGCGCTTCTCCAGCGGCTTCACCAGATCCGCATCGCACCCCGGCATGAGCTGCGCCGTGAGTTCCACCACGCTCACTTGGGCGCCCAAGGCGTCATACACACAGGCCATTTCCAGGCCGATGATGCCGCCGCCAATGACCAGAAACCGGCCGGGCTTCTCCGGTAATTCGAGCGCACCACTGGAATCAATAATGCGCGGGTCTTGCGGCAGGAACGGTAGCCGTATCGGCTCCGAACCGGCGGCGATGATGCACTGTTCGAAACGAATTTTTTCGCTGCCAGCGGCGCCCGTCACCTCGATCACGTGCGGACTGAGGAATTGCGCGGTTCCGCGCACCACCTCGACTTTGCGCTGCTTGGCCAGCATCGCCAGGCCGCCGGTGAGCTTCTTGACGATGCTGCCTTTCCAGCCGCGCAACTTGGCCAGATCCAGTGCGGGCGCGCCAAAGGCGATGCCGTGCGCACTCACCTCGCGCGCCTCCTCAATTACTTTCGCTACATGCAATAGAGCTTTTGACGGGATGCAGCCGACATTCAGGCACACGCCACCGAGCGTCGCCCAGCGCTCCACCAGTGTGACCTTCAGGCCCAGATCCGCGGCCCGAAATGCCGCGGTGTAGCCGCCGGGGCCGGCACCGAGCACCAGCAGCGCCACGCTGCGCGAGGCCTGCGGTTCCGCCACTTCCGGAGATTTGGCGATTGCCTGTGGAGGTGTGTCCGGTGGCGATGTCGGTGATGATTTCGGCGGGGCCTTTGGTGCCGCCGCGGCGGCCGGGGCTGCCACAGTCGCGGTGCTCGCCGACTCGCCGGGCTCCAGCCGCACCAGCGGCGTGCCCTTGGAGACCAGACTGCCCTTGTCGACCAGCAATTCCACCACCGTGCCTGCCGCCGACGATGGCACATCCATGGTGGCTTTGTCGGTCTCGAGCGTTACCAGCGGCGTATCGAGTTGGACGGTCTCGCCAGGTTTCACCAGTACGTCGATGACTGGAATATCCTTGAAGTCGCCCAGATCCGGGCAGGCGACGTCGATCCGACTCATGGCACGGCCTCCAACAGGCCATGGACATCGCCGAGAGCGGCCACCAGAAAGGCCATGAAACGCCCACCATTGGCGCCGTCGATCACGCGATGATCGTAAGAGAGCGCCAGTGGAAGCATCAATCGCGCCACCAGACTGTCGTCGCGATAGACCGGTTTGAGGCTCGAGCGCGACACGCCCAGTATGGCCACTTCCGGGGCATTGATGATCGGCGTAAAGCCCGTGCCGCCGATGCTGCCCAAGCTGGAGACCGTGAAGCTGCCGCCCTGCATTTCGACGCCACTCAATTTTCCGGCGCGCGCTTTTTGCGACAGCGCGGCAATCGCGTCCGCGATCTCGTAGATGTCCTTGTGATTGGCGTCACGAATCACCGGCACCATCAGCCCGTGCGGGGTGTCGGCGGCAAAGCCGATGTGAATGTACTTCTTGTAGATCAGGTTCTCGCCGCGCGCGTCCAGCGAGCTGTTGAAATTCGGGAATTGCTGTAGCGCCTTGACGCAGGCGCGCACGATGAACGCCAGCGGCGTGAGCTTGACCCCGGCACCGTCGGATCCGGCCTTGAGCCCCTTGCGCACTTGCTCGAGTTCCGTGATATCGGCTTCATCAAACTGGGTGACATGCGGCAGATTGACCCAGCTGGCATGCAGCCGCGCCCCAGAAATGCGCTGCACGCGGCTCACCGGTTTGATCTCGATGGCACCGAATTGTGCAAAGTCGGGCGCCGCCACATCGGGCCACGCGCGCCCCGGCGCGCCGACCGCACCGGCACCGCCGCCGGTGCCACCCGCGAGCGCCGTCTTGACGTACGCCTTTACGTCCTCTTCGGTAATGCGCCCCTTCTGCCCGCTGCCGCGGATACGCAGCAGATCGGCACCGAGTTCGCGCGCGAACTTGCGTACCGACGGGCTGGCATGCGCGCGGGCGAAATCCTCTTCGCTGATCGAGGGCGGCGCACCTTTCAACGCTGCCGGCACTTGTATGGTGTCGTCGCTGGCAAGTGACACAGGAGCTGCGGCAGGAGCCGGGGCCTGGGTCGAGACCGGCGCCGGAGCTGCCGCTGCGGCTGGCTCGGTGGCGGCCGCGCCGGCAGCCACGCCGTCAGCGGCCTTGAGCGTGGCGATCAGACTACCGGCGGAAATGCGCGCGCCCTTGCTGACATGGATTTTCTCGATCACGCCGGCCTGCGGCGACGGCACATCCATGGTCGCCTTTTCAGTCTCGAGCGTCAGCAACGGGGTGTCGATCTGCACCGACTCTCCGGGCTGAACCAGCACCTCGATGACGGCTACATCCTTGAAGTCGCCCAGATCGGGCACTTTTACATCTATCGAAGCCAAGGGGGTTCCTTCAATCTCAGGCGGTGAGCGGATCGGCCTTGTCCGGGTCAATACCCAGTTTGGCGATGGCGTCGATCACGATCTGGCGCTGGATGCCGCCGGCATCGGCCAGGGATTTGAGCGCAGCCAGAGCGATGAAATTGCGATCGATCTCGAAGTGGCGACGCAGTTCGGCGCGCGCATCACTGCGGCCAAAGCCGTCGGTGCCCAGGCATACGTACGGCGCACTCACCCACGGCCGGATCTGGTCCGGCACATGACGCACGTAGTCGGTGGCTGCGACAATCGGTCCGGCCCTCGAGCCCAGCAGGGTGTGCAGGTATGGCGCACGCGCCGGCTCACCCGGATGCAGCAGATTCCAGCGCTGGCACTCGAGCGCGTCGCGGCGCAGTTCACTGAAACTGGTAATCGACAGCACGTCAGCCGAGATCCCGAACTGCTGTTCCAGCAGCTCTGCGGCAGCCAGACATTCGCGCAGGATGGTGCCGCTGCCCAGCAGCGTCGCCTGCGCGCTAGCGCCACTGGCGACGCGCAGCAGGTACCCACCCTTGACGATGCCGGCTTCCGTACCGGCCGGCAGAGCCGGCTGCGGGTAGTTCTCGTTCATGACCGAGATGTAGTAGAAAATGCTCTCGTTATCGACGTACATCCGTTTGAGGCCATCCTGAATGATCACGGCCAATTCGTAGGCAAAGGTCGGGTCATAGGCGCGGCAATTGGGAACCGTGGTTGCGACCAGCTGGCTGTGTCCGTCCTGATGCTGCAACCCCTCGCCCGCCAGCGTAGTGCGGCCGGCCGTGGCGCCGAGCAGGAATCCGCGGGCGCGCATGTCGCCCGCGGCCCAGATGAAATCGCCTACGCGCTGGAAACCGAACATCGAATAGTAGATGTAGAACGGCACCATGCTGATGCCGTGATTGGCGTAGGAGGTCGCCGCTGCGATCCACGAGCAGGTGGAGCCGGCCTCGTTGATGCCCTCCTCGAGCATCTGTCCCTTCTTGTCCTCGCGATAAGACATCAGCGTCTCGGCATCCACGGGGGTATAGAGCTGCCCCACGGCGGAGTAAATCCCGATCTGGCGAAACAGTCCCTCCATGCCGAAGGTGCGTGCCTCATCGGGCACGATCGGCACGATGTGCTTGCCGATGCTCTTGTCCTTGAGCAGCACCGTCAGAATGCGCACGAACGCCATGGTGGTGGAGATTTCGCGCTCGCCGGTACCATCCAGTAACGAGCGGAACGCCTCCAGCGGCGGCACTACCAGCGCCGGCGCGGAGGCCTTGCGCACCGGCAAGTAGCCGCCGAGCGCCTTGCGGCGTGACTGCAGGTAGCGAATCTCCTGACTGTCCTCGGCCGGCTTGCGGAACGGCAGGCCGGCAATGTCCTCGTCCGAAACCGGGATGTTGAATCGATCACGCAGTTCCTTGAGCGCATCATCACCGAGTTTCTTCTGTTGGTGCGCCACCATCTGACCTTCGGCGCTTTTGCCGAGTCCAAATCCCTTCACGGTCTTGGCGAGGATCACCGTCGGTTGGCCGCGGCAGTGCACGGCGGCGTGGTACGCCGCATAGACCTTGCGCGCATCGTGACCACCGCGGTTGAGGTACCAGATCTCCTCATCGGACATATTGGCGACCATTTCCTTCAGCACCGGGTCCTTGCCGAAAAAATGCTCGCGCGTGTAGGCGCCGCCCTTGGCCTTGAAGTTCTGATATTCGCCGTCCACGCACTCTTCCATGACTCGCTGTAGATTGCCGCCGGTATCGCGCGCCAGCAACGGATCCCAGCGCGAGCCCCAGATCACCTTGATCACGTTCCATCCGGCGCCTAGAAATGCCGCTTCCAGTTCCTGGATGATCTTGCCGTTGCCGCGTACCGGACCGTCGAGCCGTTGCAGATTGCAGTTGACCACGAAGATGAGATTGTCGAGCTTCTCGCGCACCGGCATGGTGAGCGCGCCCATCGATTCGGGTTCATCCATCTCGCCATCGCCACAGAACGCCCAGACCTTGCGGTCGGATGGCGCCACCAGGCCACGGTTCTCGAGATAGCGAATGAAGCGCGCCTGATAGATCGCCATCATCGGACCCAGACCCATCGATACGGTCGGGAATTGCCAGAAGTCCGGCATCAGCCAGGGATGCGGATAGGACGACAGTCCATTGCCACCCACCTCCTGGCGAAAACGACTCAACTGATCCTCGCTCAGGCGGCCCTCGAGATAAGCGCGACCATAAATGCCCGGCGAGGAGTGCCCCTGCATGTACACCAGATCACCGGGATGCCCGGCACTGGGCGCGCGCCAGAAATGATTGAAGCCCACCTCGTACAAGGTTGCCGATGAGGCGTAGCTGGAAATATGCCCGCCATACTCGCTGGATTTGCGGTTCGCCTGAACCACCATGGCCATGGCGTTCCAGCGTATATACGCCTCGATACGCCGCTCGAGCGCCCGATCGCCCGGATATTCGGGCTGCGCGGCCAGCGCTATGGTGTTGACATAGGCGGTGTTGGGCCGGAATGGCAGATAAGCACCCGACCGGCGCGTATGGTCAATCAAACGTTCGAGCAGGTAGTGGGCACGCTGCGGGCCCTCGGTGCGCAGCACCGAGTCGATCGATGCCAGCCATTCGCGCGTTTCAACGGGATCCAGATCCGCGGGGGTCGTCACGTCATTCATGTAGGGATTCTAAAGCTTTCCACTGATGACCGCCCGCGAGCCCACGAGCCGCCCGGCGACGCTGTGCTAGGATGCGGGCCGCATTGCTCCCGCCGTAAGCGGTCGGCATGATCCAAATTTCAAATACCATGGTCAAGCACAGGCGGCCGCGGCCTCCAATGGCGGCAACGCTGCCCGATTACACCGTCGCGACGCTCAAGCGTCGGCCGGGGCTGCCGAGCGAGCGGGCCGCAGCGGCTCTTGACGCGCTGCTGGTGCTGGCAAATCCGGATGAGTCGGCGCTTTGGGCGCGATTGCCGGAGCCGCAGCGCTGGCGGGGGCTGCGCGCCCGAGCGCGACCGGCAGCACTCAAATCGCACGCCACCACGCTCGGCAACGCGCGACAGACGCAGGCGCTGCTGGGCTACGTCAAGCCCATGGCGAGCAGCTTCGAGCGACTGAGCTTTGCCGGCAAGTTGGTGCGCGAGCTCAGCGCGCGCCGACCGGCGCGCATCGGCTTGCTGGTCAGCCATTCAGTCGCGGATGCGGGGTTGTGGTGCGAGTCGCTGCTAAGCGCGCTATGGAGCGAGAGCTTTTCCCTGCCGGATTTTCGCAGCCTCCCGGCCGATCACTGGCGGCTGCAAGTGATCGAGTTGTACGCGGCGCCGCCGCTGGAACTGGCACGCATCGCCGCCAGCGCCCGCGCCGGCAATCTGGTGCGCACACTCACCGCGCTGCCGCCCAACAAGCTCGATGCCGGCGCCTATCGGCGGCTGCTGCGGCAACTGGCGCGGCGTCACGGGCTGCAATTTCGTTGGTATTCGGAGAATCAGCTCAAGCGCCTCGGCGCCGGCGCATTTCTGGCGGTGGCGCGCGGCAATGCCGCACGCGATGCCGGCATTGCCCATCTGCGCTGGCGTAATCCTCGCCGGCGCGGCGCGCGGACACCGGATGTGGCACTGGTAGGCAAGGGCATATTGTTCGACACCGGCGGCGTGAATCTCAAGAGCCATCGCTCCATGCTGGACATGCACAGCGACATGTCCGGTAGCGCGGTGGCGCTGGCATGCCTGGTGGCACTGTCGGAGCTGAAGGCCAATGTGGCTGCGGACGCATGGCTCGCGATCAGCGAGAACAACACCGGTCCGACCGCTTACCGCCCGCAGGATGTGGTGAGGGCGAGCAATGGCTTGACCATCCAGGTGATTCACAGTGATGCCGAAGGACGCATGGTTCTGGCCGATACCTTGAGCCTCGCCGCGCGCACACGACCCAAGCTCATGGTCGATTTTGCAACGCTGACCGGCGCCTGCGTGCACGCCCTGACGGAACGCTATAGCGGGGTGTTTACCAACCGCCCGGAATTCGCCGATGCCCTGTTGGCGGCCGGCCGCATCAGCGGCGAGCGCGTGTGGAACTTTCCATTCGATGACGACTTTGACAGCGATCTGGAAAGCACGGTGGCCGATGTCCTGCAGTGCGCGCTGGAGGCCAAGGGCGATCACATTCTCGCCGCCCGTTTTCTGCAGCGCTTCGTCGGCGATGTGCCGTGGGTACACCTGGATCTCTCGTCAGCCATGCGCCGCGGCGGCCTGGCGCATGTGGGCACCGAAGTGACCGGATTTGGGGTGCGCTGGGCACTCGAGCTGCTGCTCTCGCACAAACTCGCGCCATGAGTCTTGAGTTCACACTGCCACGGCCCGACGACGCTCACCTGCATCTGCGCGACGGCGCGGCTCTTAATGCCGTGTTGCCGTTCACGGCGGCGCGCTTCGCGCGCGCCATCGTCATGCCCAATCTGGCGCCACCACTGACCACCACGGCCTCGGTGCTGGCATACCGGGACCGCATTCTCGCGGCGCTGCCGCAGGGCTCGGATTTTAAGCCGTTGATGACGCTGTATCTGACCGATCACACCAGCGCCGCGGAAATCACCCGTGCCAGCCAGAGCGGCGTCATCTTCGGCTGCAAGCTTTATCCGTCCGGCGCCACCACCCATTCCGACGCCGGCGTGACCGACATCGCGCGCCTGGAGCCGGCGCTCGAGGCCATGAGCGAGCTGGACCTGCCGCTCCAGGTGCATGGCGAGGTGACCGATCCGCAGGTGGATGTTTTCGATCGCGAGGCCCGCTTCATTGAGCGTGTGCTGGCGCCTCTGTGCGTACGCTGGCCGCGGCTGCGCATCGTGTTCGAGCACGTGACCACGCGCGAAGCCGTGCAGTTCGTGCGCGGCGCGCGCGCCGGGGTCGCCGCTACCGTCACGCCGCAGCACCTGCTGCTCAATCGCAATGCGTTGTTTGCCGGTGGCTTGCGCCCGCATCACTTTTGCCTGCCGGTGCTCAAGAGCGAAACGCATCGCCTGAGCTTGCTGGAAGCGCTCGCCGAGGGCAACCCGCGTTTTTTTCTCGGGACCGACAGTGCCCCGCACGCACGCGCGATCAAGGAGAGCGCCTGCGGCTGCGCCGGCATATTCTCCGCCCACGCCGCCATCGAGCTGTATGCGGAGATCTTTGAAGCGGCCGGGTTTCTGCCGCGCCTGCCGGCGTTCGCCGCGCAATTCGGCGCCGACTTCTATCGCCTGCCGCGCAGCCGCCAATCCATCACGCTGATCAAGCAGCCCTGGCTCGTGCCCGCAAGCTATGATTTTGGCGCCGGACAATTGGTACCGTTGCGCGCCGGTGAGTCCATCGGCTGGCGCCTCAAGAGCGCCGCGGCATGAGCGAACTGCCGCCAGCGGTCGCGCCGGTGATACCACCGGTCATCCCTCTCATGGCCCGGCGCTTCCGCGGTTTCCTGCCGGTGGTGGTCGACGTGGAAACCGGTGGCTTTCAGCCAGGCACCGATGCGTTGTTGCAGATCGCCGCGGTGCTGATCGAAATCGACGCTGACGGTCGCCTGTATCGCGGTGAAACGCATTCGTATCACGTGCGACCGTTCGAGAATTCGCGGCTCGACCCGGCCTCTCTGCAGGTCAATAAGATCGATCCCTGGCATCCACTGCGTCCGGCCATCGACGAGAGCGATGCGCTGCAGCGCATATTCCGCGCCATTCGCGGTGCGATTCGCCTGCACGGCTGCCGGCGCGCCGTGCTGGTCGGCCACAACGCCTCGTTCGATCTCGCGTTCCTGAATGCGGCTGTGGCCCGCACCAACCTGAAGCGCAATCCCTTCCACCCGTTCTCGACCTTTGACACCGTGGCATTGGCCGGCGCTGCGCTCGGACAGACCGTGCTGGCCAAGGCGAGCGCGGTGGCCGGTCTGCCCTGGGACAAGGCCTCCGCGCACTCCGCCACCTATGATGCCGAGCGCACCGGTGACTTGTTTTGTCTTATCTGCAACCAGCTCCGCGAGAGCTTTGCGCGCGCCGAACAGCGCGCGCACGTGCTGGGCTGGACGGCGCTGGCGCTGGTGCCGGCCG
The DNA here is from genome assembly GCA_036496405.1 of Steroidobacteraceae bacterium. Classification (GTDB taxonomy): domain Bacteria; phylum Pseudomonadota; class Gammaproteobacteria; order Steroidobacterales; family Steroidobacteraceae; genus FEN-1191. The sequence goes on from DASXLF010000570.1 coordinate 8,570, forward strand.
AACCGGAAGAAGATTAGGCGGTGACCGCCCCGGCGGTTTCGAGCAACTGTTTGAGTTCGCCGTTACGATACATCTCCAGCGCGATATCGCAGCCGCCGACTAGCTCGCCATTGACGTACAGCTGCGGATAGGTGGGCCAGTTTGAGAAGCGTTTGAGCGCCTCGCGCAACTCCGCGTCTTCGAATATATTGACATGGTGGAACTGCGCGCCCAGATGCTGCAGCGCCGCCGCTGTCTGCGCCGAGAAGCCACATTGTGGGAATTCCGGCGTTCCCTTCATGAACAGCACTACCGGTGCGGTAGTCAGTTCCTTACGTATCCGATCATTGACGTCCATTGCGTTTACCTGCGTTAGCCTGTGCGTTGAATTATGGGGGCCGCTAGCCTATTCTTCCAAGCGTTTTCGGACCCGCAGTCAATCAGAACAACAACTTATACAAGGACTGACATGAATCCGCTCAATTCGGTGCGTAGCGCCATCATCACCGGCGTCATACTGGCGGTGATCGTGTCGGTAGCAGTACAGGGCTCGGCTTTCGCCGAGTTGGGTCTGGCGGTCTGGATTCACATCGTCTCCGGAGTCATGTGGATCGGATTGCTCTACTACTTCAACGTCGTCCAGACTCCGGGGCTCGCCGCCGCGGCGCTCGACAAGGGCGGGCCCGGCGGTGCTGGAGTCAGCAAATACATCGCTCCGCGGGCCCTGCTGTG
>DASXLF010000571.1:0-6585 GCA_036496405.1 Steroidobacteraceae bacterium
ACCCGGTACTTGCACTGCTCGTCCGTGCAGGCCCGTCCCACCCTGGAGGCTGATGCGCGCGCCGTCAGTGATCACGCTCAGGCCAAAATCGCGCAGCATGCGCTCGGTGTGATCGCGCGTCGGCGCCGGCTCGGTCACGCAGGTGATGCCCTCGGCCGACAACCCCGCCAACAGCAGCGCCGACTTCACCTGTGCACTGGCCATGGGCAGGGTGTAGTCAATGCCGCGCAAAACCGCGCCGCCACGAATGCGCACCGGCGGCCTGCCCTCGAGCGTCTGGATCTGCGCCCCCATGGCCCGCAGCGGCGTGGCCACCCGTTCCATGGGGCGGCGCATCAACGAGGCATCGCCCACCAGGGTGCTGTCGAAGCGCCGCCCGGCCAGCAATCCCATGAACAGGCGCATCGCCGTGCCGGCGTTACCCATGTCGAGCTGGTCAGCCGCGGCGCGCAGTCCCTGGTTGCCTGCCCCGAGCACCCGTACCTCGCATTCGCCCGGGCGCTCGATCTGCACGCCCAGCGCGCGCAAGGCGCTTAGCGTCGCCAGGCAATCCTCGCTGGCGAGAAATCCGTGGATTTCAGTGCGGCCCTCGGCGATGCCACCCAGCATGAGCGCGCGGTGCGAAATCGACTTATCGCCGGGAACCGCCAGTTCCCCGGCGATGCTCCGCACGGGCTGCGCCAGGTAGCGAGCGGCGGCGCCAGTCATGCCAGAACCGCTGGCAGCGCCCGCAGCAGCCGGTCGTTGTCCTGCGGCAGGCCAATGGACACGCGCAGATATTCTTCCAGTCCGTAGCCCGGGAGCGGCCGCACGATCAGTCCCGCGTGCAGCAGCCGCTCGAACACCCGCTGCGCCCGTGCTCCAAAGTGCACCAGCAGGAAATTGCAGGCCGACGGCGCGCACCACAGTCCCAGCCCGGCCATCGCCGCCTCGACACGCGTGAGTTCCTGCATGGTGGCCGATACCGCTCGAAGCATGTGCGGCTGATCATTCAATGCAGCCACCGCGCCGGCCTGGGCGATGGAGTTGACATTGAATGCTGGCCGCAGGCGGTTGAGCACTTCGGCGACTTCCGGATGCGAGATGGCGTAACCCACGCGCGCGCCTGCCAGCGCATAGGCCTTGGAGAAGGTGCGCAGGATTACCAGGTTCGGGTGCTCGGTCAGCCACGCAATTCCGTCCTGCGTGCCGCGCTCGCGCCCGTATTCCACGTACGCCTCATCCAACACCACCAGGGTGGACGCCGGCGCGCGCTCGAGCATTCGCTTGACCACCGCCGTGGCGGCCCAGGTGCCGGTGGGATTGTTCGGGTTGGCCACGAACACCAGGCGCGTGTCCGGCGCAATGGCATCGCTCATCGCCGGCAGATCGTGTCCGAAAGGCATGGCGCTGTCGCGGCTCAGTGCCGGCACTTCAATGCCGCGCGCACCGGCCGCCTGGGTCACGATCTGGTAGATCGCGAAGCCATACTGCGAGTACACGGCGCTGTGCGCCGGCGTCAGGAACGCCTGCGCGAGCAGCATCAGCAGATCGTTCGAGCCGTTGCCGGTGGTCACCGTCTCGGGTGCGACGCCGAGATGGCGCGCCAGAGCCTGCTTGAGATCATGACCGGCGCCGTCGGGATACAGCCAGACCTCTTCGAGCGCGGCGCGCATGGCCGCGAGCGCGCGCGGACTCGGCCCATAGGGATTCTCGTTCGAGGCCAGCTTGGTGATGCTGGCGATGCCGAGTTCGCGTTCCAGCTCCGAGGCCGGCTTGCCGGGAACATAGGGCGTCAAGTCGCGCACCGCCGCGACCGCAAGCTCGCCCGGATGCCCGTACTGACTCATGTGGCTAGATCAGCGACCGCGGATAGGATCCGAGCACGCGGAACAGCGATGCCCGGCGCTTGAGCACGGCCAGTGCCTTGCGCACCGACGCATCCTCGGCGTGGCCCTCGATGTCGATAAAGAACACGTAGTCCCACTTGCGCCGCCGTGAGGGCCGCGACTCGATACGGCTCATGCTGATGCCAAAGCGCGCCAGTGGCTCCAGCAGGTGCTGCAGCGCCCCCGGAGATTGCGTGTCGCGCGCCGACAGCAGCAGCGTCGTACGGTCGGCGCCGCTCGGGCGCAGCAGCTTGCGGCCGAGCACCAGGAAGCGCGTGGTGTTGTCGGAGCGATCTTCGATCTCGCGCGCCAGCAGGTTCAGACCATACACCTGTGCCGCGGTATCACCGGCGATGGCGGCCGTGCCCTGTTCATCGCGCGCGCGCCGTGCGCCTTCGGCATTGCTCGCCACCGGCACGCGCTCGCAGTCGGGCAGGTGCTCGTTGAGCCAGCCGCGGCATTGCGCCAATGCCTGGCTGTGCGAACACACCCGTTGCACGCGCTCCAGTGAATCCATCTTTCCCATGAGACTGTGATGAATGCGCAATTCGACCTCGCCGCAGATGTGCAGCGCGCTGGCCAGAAAGCGGTCCAGTGTGTTGGTGATGGTGCCTTCGCTGGAATTCTCGATCGCCACCACGCCGAAATCGGCGGTCGCCGATTCCACCTCCTGAAACACCTCATCCACCGTGGACAACGCCAGAGCGCGCACCGACTGACCGAAATGCCGCAGCACCGCCGCCTGGGTGAAAGTGCCCTCAGGACCCAGAAAAGCCACCTTCAGCGGCTCCTCCTGCGCCAGACAGGCCGACATGATTTCGCGGAACAACCGCACTATCTCTTCATTGCGCAGCGGACCGGGATTGCGCTCGAGCGCGCGCCGGAGAACTTCCGCCTCGCGTTCGGGGCGATAGAAATCCACCGTGTGGCCGTCGCGGTGTTTGGATATGCCCGCCTGCTGCGCCAGGCGCGCGCGCTGATTCAGCAACTCATGCAACTGCTCATCGACTGCATCGATGCGTGCCCGAAGCTGCTCGAGTGCGGCCGGCGCCTGGGCCTTGCTGCGCGACGTTGCGGCTGCTGCTCGCGGCTTCTTGGGCACCTTGGGGCTCATGGGCATTACTCCGGTGGGCACACGAGCCGCGCGGACAATACGCCCTCGATCGCGCGCAGCCGGTCGATGAGTGCGGCATCGGCCGCGCCCTCGGCATCGATGAGCGTGAAGGCATATTCGCCGCGCGAGCGATTGAGCAGTTCGGCGATATTGAGTCCGGCACCCGCCAGGCAGGTGGAAATCTGTCCCACCATGTTCGGTACATTACTGTTGGCGATGGCGATACGCCGCGAACCGGGCTGACGCGGCAGTACCGCTTCCGGAAAGTTCACGCAGTTGCGGATGTTGCCGTGCTCGAGATACTCGCGCAGGGTGTCGGCGACCATCATGGCGCAATTGTCCTCGGCTTCCAGCGTCGATGCGCCCAGGTGCGGCAGAGTAATCGCGCGCGCATGTTTCTTCAGGGCCTCACTGGGAAAGTCGCACACATAGGCGTGCAGATGCCCGGCATCGAGCGCCGCGACCACATCGGCCTCCACCACGATCGGCGCGCGCGCGAAGTTCAAGATCACGCCGCCCGGACGCAGCAGACGCAGGCGCGCGGCATTGACCAGTCCGCGCGTGGCATCGAGCAACGGCACGTGCACGCTGATCATGTCACAGCGCGCGAACAGATCATCGAGCGACAGTGCCTGCTGTACCGAAGAAGACAGCTGCCAGGCCCGCTGCACGGTGATCTGCGGGTCGTAGCCAAGCACTTTCATGCCGAGCGCTTCGGCGCTGTTCGCCACTTCCACGCCGACGGCGCCCAGCCCGACCACCCCCAGGGTCCGCCCCGGCAGCTCAAAGCCCACATAGCGCGACTTGCCCTTCTCCACCGCCTCGTTGATGGCGGCATTGGCGCCCTCGAGCTCGCGCGCGTAGGCCCAGGCCTGGCAGATGTTGCGCGCCGCCAGGAACAGTCCCGCCAGAACCAGCTCCTTGACCGCATTGGCATTGGCGCCCGGCGCGTTGAACACCGGCACGCCGCGCTGGGACAATGCCGCCACCGGAATGTTGTTGGTACCGGCGCCGGCGCGCGCAACCGCCAGCACCGAGTTCGGCAGCGCCATGGCATGCATGTCGGCCGATCGCACCAGCACCGCATGCGGATGGCCAATCTCCGAGGCGATCTCATACTGATCTCGCGGCAGGCGATCCAGCCCGCGCACGCTGATCTGATTCAATGTCAGGATTCGAAAGCCCATCGTCGTAAGCTTAGCCGTGGCGGCGCGCGAACTCGCGCATGAAATCGGTCAACGCCGTGACCCCCTCGAGCGTCATGGCATTGTAAAGGCTGGCACGCATGCCGCCGACCGAGCGATGGCCTTCCAGGTTGACCAGACCGGCTGCGCGCGCTTCGCTGAGGAAACTTGGGTCAAGCTGCGGCTGCGCCAAGGTGAAGGGCACGTTCATCCACGAACGGCAGCTTAGGTCCACGGGATTGCGGTAGAAACCGGACTCATCGATGGTGCGGTAGAGCAGCTGCGCCTTGGCGCGATTGCGCTCGGCCATTGCCGCCAGCCCCCCTTGTTTGAGCAACCAGCGGAACACCAGTCCGGCGAAGTACCAGCCGAAGGTCGGCGGCGTATTGAGCATCGAGCCCGAATCGGCCATGGCCTTGAAGTCCCAGACCGCGGGCGTTCCGGCCCGGGCGTGTCCGATCAGTTCCTCGCGCACGATGACCACGCACAGACCCGATGGGCCGATGTTCTTCTGCGCGCCGGCGTAGATCAATCCGAAGCGGCTGACTTCGATCGGGCGCGACAGGATGGTCGAGGACATGTCGGCCACCAGCGGCACATCGATTGCGGGAATGAAGGGAAATTCAACCCCGCCTATGGTTTCGTTGGGCGTGTAGTGTAGGTAGGCCGCGCCGGGGGTGACTCGCCACGCATCCTGCGCTGGCACGCTGGTGTAGTTGCCGCCGGCATCGGCGGCGAGGTTGACGCGGCAATAGCGCTTGGCCTCGCCGAGCGCCTTCCTGGACCAGGATCCGGTATCGACATAGTCGACCTGGCTGTCACTGCCGGCCAGATTCATCGGGATGGCCGAGAACTGCGCGCTCGCGCCACCCTGCAGAAACAGCACCTGGTAGCCCGCGGGAATCGTCAGCAGCGTGCGCAGATCGGCTTCGGCGTCCCGCGCCACCGCCAGGAACGCCTTACTGCGGTGGCTGATCTCCATGACCGACATGCCGCTGCCGCGCCAGTCGCTCAGTTCATCGCCCGCCTGCTGCAAAACCTCCAACGGCAGCGTCGCCGGCCCGGCCGCGAAATTAAATACGCGCACGCGATCATCCTGCCTTCGACATCAGAGCGGACTCATTTCCTCTGAGGAGCTGCCGGCGCTGTCGGCCTGCGATGCATCCTCGGCCACCTCCAGCCCTTCGACCCGCTCCACGCCGGTCAGCCGCTCGCCTTCCGCCAGCCGTATCAGCCGCACGCCCTGTGTGTTGCGGCCGACCACCGAAATATCCGCCACCGGCGTGCGCACCAGCGTGCCGGTGGAACTGATCAGCATCAATTCCTGGTCGGCGCGTACCTGCAGCGCGGCCACCGTGGCGCCATTGCGATCCGTGGTCTGCAGGGCGATGACGCCCTGACCGCCGCGGCCGTGGCTCGGGAAATCATCCAGCGGGGTGAGTTTGCCGTAGCCATTTTCGGACGCGGTCAGCACGTGTCCCTCACCCAGCACCAGCAGCGCGATCAGCCGTTGTCCGATTCCGAGCCTGACGCCGCGTACGCCTGCGGCCTCGCGCCCCATGGATCGCACTTCCTGTTCGTGAAAGCGAATCGCCTTGCCGCCGCTGGTGCACAGCAGGATGTCGCACGTGCCGTCGGTGAGCGCCACTCCCACCAACGTGTCATCGCCGCGCAGATCCAGGCCGATGATGCCGCTGGCGCGCGGCCGCGAAAATGCCGTCAGCGGCGTCTTCTTGACCGTGCCGCTGCTGGTGGCCATAAACACGTGATGCTGTTCGTCGAACTGTTTGACCGGCAGTACGGCGTTGATTTTCTCGCCTTCCTCCAGCGGCAACAGATTGACGATGGGCTTACCGCGCGAACCGCGCCCGGCCTGCGGCAGCTCGAATACCCGCAGCCAGTAGACCTTGCCGCGATTGGAAAAACACAGCAGCGTGTCGTGCGTGTGTGCGACGAAGAATTTCTCGATGAAATCTTCGTCCTTGACGGCCGTGGCGGATTTGCCGCGTCCGCCGCGCCGCTGCGCCTGGTAGTCGGACACCGGTTGCGCCTTGGCGTAGCCGGCGTGCGAGAGCGTCACGGCCACATCCTGCGGTTCGATCAGGTCCTCGGTGCTGAGATTGAGATGGTCGCGGCTGATCTCGGTGCGCCGCGCATCGCCATAGCTGTCGCGAATCTCGACCAGTTCGTGCCGTACCACTTCAATCAGGCGCTCGGGGCGCGCCAGTATGTCCGACAGGTCGACGATCTGCTGCAACAGAGTCTGGAATTCCTCGACGATCTTGCCCTGCTCCAGACCGGTCAGGCGGTGCAGACGCATGTCGAGTACCGCCTGCGCCTGCTCCTCGCTGAAGCGGTAGCCGCCGCCGAGCAGTCCGGCCTCGGCGCCGATGCTCTCCGGGCGGGTGGAGACTCCGCC
>DASXLF010000572.1:0-3095 GCA_036496405.1 Steroidobacteraceae bacterium
CCAGTGGCCGGCCACGCGATGAACGACGACACGTTGGTCGAACACGGCTTCCAGCGCATTGTGCGTGGCCGCGTCGTCACAGCCGCCGTGATGGATCACCCGCCCTTGCGCCACCAGCACCATGTCGTCGGCGGCGAGCGCGACGCTGAGTTCGTGCAGCACGCTGATCACCGTCCGGCCACTGGCAACGAGATGGCGCACAGTCTGCATCCAGTCGCCCTGGTGCGGCGGATCGAGATTGGCGAGTGGCTCGTCCATCAGCAGTACATCGGCCTCGACGGCCAGTGCGCGCGCCAGCAGCACCCGCTGACGTTCGCCGCCCGACAACTGGCCCAACGGCCGTTCGCGCCAGTCCCAGGCCTGGGTGCTGCGCAGCGCGTCCTCGACCGCGGCGTGATCCGCTTCGCTCGGCGTCGCGAGCCATCGCTGATGCGGCAAACGGCCCAGCATGGCGACGTCGTACACGATGAGATCGTCCGCGCTGCCCTCGCCCGCCCCGCCCTGGCCGAGCCACGACATTCGCCGGGCCCGCGCGCGTCCGGCGACAGCGGAAAGCGGCTGCCCGAGCAATCGGACCTCGCCGTCGCAAGGCAAGAGGCCCGCCAGCGCCTTGAGCAAGGTGGACTTTCCCGCTCCATTGGGGCCGACGATGCTCGTCCATCGACCTTGGGCCAACGCGAGATCGATGCCGTGCAGCACCTCCGTGCCGCCCAGCGCGGCACTCAGGCGCCGACTCTCCAGCGCCGGTGCGCGAATGACGACCGGCGCCATCACAGGCCTCCACGTGCGCGGCGTCGATGCATGAGCCAGAGCAGATAGCTCCCGCCGAGCACCGCGGTCAGCACACCGACCGGCAGTTCCTGCGGCGCGATCAGCCAGCGCGCGAGCAGATCGGCCGCCATCAGCAGCAGTCCGCCCATCGCGCTCGACAGAAGGATCAACCGCGCATGCGTGGTCTTGACCGCGGAACGCACCAGATGCGGCGCGGCCAGCCCGACGAAGGCGATCAACCCCGTCTGCGCGACGGCAGCCCCGGTTGCCAGGGCCAGCACCGCAACCAGCGCGGCGCGCATCGCACCCAAGGGCAGCCCGAGACTGCTGGCGGTCGATTCTCCGAGCGCCAACCCGTCGAGCACCGGGGCCAGCGCCCACCCGAGCAGAAGACAGACGCCCCCCAGGCCAGCCATTACCGCGCAGGCGCTCCAGCCAACCAGGCCGGTGCTGCCGAGCATGAAACCCTGGATCGCCTGCAGGATGTCGGCCGACGCGATGGTGATGAGGTCCTTCACCGCACCGAGCACAACGCCGACGATCACGCCCGCAAGCAGGAGCCGAAGCGTTTGCTGCACACCGCGCGCCAGCAACAGCGTGAACATCACCGCCACCACGGCGCCGATAAAGGCCGCGCCCGTCATGCCGAGACGCACCACCCAGTGCGTGCTGGCCGGTGAAGTCCCGAACACCCATAGCGCCAGCGCCACGCCGAGCGACGCACCCGATGAGCTGCCCAGCAGATACGGATCGGCCAGCGGATTGCGAAACAGCCCTTGAGCCACCGCACCTGCAAACCCCAGCAGCGCGCCCGCCAGCCAGGCGCCGAGCGTCCGGGGAAGCCGGATGTCCCGAACGATCTGCAGCGCGACCGGGTCATCCCAGGCTTTGAAGACGCTATCGAACCCTGTACTGCCAACGCCGGCACCCACGACCAGCACGATGGCGCCGAGCACCAACAGCGCAACGCCGAGCGCGACTGCGCGCCGATGCTGGCTTTTCATTCGCGCTCCACTCGCATCACGCCGCTTTCGCCAGCAGGCATTGCGCCATCAGCCTTGCCGCCTCTCCCATGCGCGGACCGGGCCGAACCAGCACGTCGGATTCGTCTGGGGTAAAGCGGCAGATGCGACCGTCGCGCACGGCCTTGATATGACCCCATCCCGGCCGCTGCTCCATGCCCTGCCCACTGCGCTCGCCGACCATGATCAGGTCGGGATCGGCGCGCACCACGAACTCCGGGTTCAGCTTGGGGAAAGGACCGAGCGATGCCGGCACGATGTTCTTGACGCCGAGCCGCGCGAGCGTCTCGCCGATGAACGAGGACTCGCCAGCCGCATAAGGCCCGTTGTTGACCTCGAAGTACACGCGCGTGCGCTTCACGCTCTCGGGAAGAGACTGCGCCGCCGCCGAAACGCTGGCGTCGATGGCGCGCCAGACGCGTTGCGCGTCGCTTGTGCCCAGCATCCGGTCGAGCGTATCGAGCACACGCCGGACATCAGCGTGGTTCTTGGGTTCGAGCACCACCACCTTGACGCCGAGGGTTTCGAGGCGCTCCGTGACGCGTGAAGACTTCGCGAGCAGCACCACGTCAGGCTTCAGCGCGACGATGGCTTCGACGTTCGGATCGATCCCTCCGCCGACCTGCGGCAGCGCGCGCACTGGCGCAGGCCAGTTCGAATAGCGGTCCACGCCGACCAGCCGGTCGCATGCACCCAGCGTGCAGACGGATTCGGTCAGCGAAGGCAGCAGCGTCACGATACGCTGCGGTGGCTTTGGAAGATCCACGCTGACGCCGCGTTCGTCCGTCACGACGATCGCCTGCGCAGCCATCGCGAGCACAGCCAGCACGGCGGCAAGCGACAGTCTCACGAAGCGATTCATGCGGGCTCCTTCAAGGTCAGCGGCAGCCCGGCCGCCATGAGCGTGACGCGATCGCACGCCGCCGCGACCTCCTGGTTGAGACGGCCCAGCGCGTCGACAAAGGCACGGACCTCGCGTCCGAGCGGAATGACGCCGAGACCGATTTCATTGCTGACCAGTATCAGCGGGCCGCTGGCGGCGCCGATCTCTTGCACGAGCGCTTTCGTGGCCTGCTCCGCCGCAGTCGAATCGTCAACCGCACCATCGACCGGCATCAGCAGGTTCGCCAGCCAGAGCGTGAGGCAATCGACCAGGACCAGCGTCCGCGGCGTGGCGTGCGTCCGGATCGCTTGCGCGAGCGCGAACGGCTCCTCGACGGTGATCATCGCCGGCACACGCTCCGCACGATCGCTGCGATGGCGGGCGATGCGTGCGCGCATTTCGTCGTCGCGCGCAAGAGC
>DASXLF010000573.1:0-2340 GCA_036496405.1 Steroidobacteraceae bacterium
ATGCACGCGGATGACTTCGCCACGCACGCCGCGCAGTGCGGTCCACTGGGGACGTGCCCCAAGCCCGCGGCAGTCGATCACGCGTTCGGGCTGGCCCGACGCCCCGGGCGCAAAGTCGTCGAGCGTGCGCGATGCATGCCAGTGCAGGCGAACTTGGGGCAGCGCTTGCAGCGTGGCGAGCAGTGCCGTGAGCAACGCGCGATTGTCGAGCTGGCCTTCGCCTGGCAACAGCAGGCCCTGTGAGAATCGCCGCGCCAACGAGGGCTCCAACGCAACGATGCGTTCGGCGTCGAGCGTCTGCATGGCGGGCAGTTCGGGTACCGCTTCCGTGGTTCCGGCAAGCACACGAGCCAGCCGTGCAGCCTCTGCCCCATCCTGTCGATGCCAAAGCACCAGCGTGCCTTCGCGTTGGAAGAAGACGGGGGCGTTGAGTGATGCGATCAGTTCCGGCCACCGTTCGAGTCCGTAGTGCCCCATTCGGACCACCGAGCGTGGCGCCACCGCCGATTCGGCCAACGGCGCCAGCATGGCGGCGGCGACGCGCGCGGCCGCGCCATCCGCCTCCGGACCGCCTGCATCGAACAAATCGACCTCGCAGCCCGCGTGCGCCAGCGTCACTGCGAGCAGGCGCCCCATGAGGCCGGCACCCAGGATGGCGACGGACCGAAAAGGAAGATCGGCGCGAAGACCCATGTCAGCTCTCACGGCCCCTCCGGCGCAGTCGTTGATGGTGTGGCCGATAATTTTCGACATGACCAATGCATTTTCCCGCTATGCGCGTGTGCTTTCGATCGCTGGGTCCGACAGCGGTGGCGGCGCAGGCATCCAGGCCGATCTCAAGACTTTCTCGGCGCTGGGTTGTTACGGCATGACGGCCATCACCGCGTTGACCGCGCAGAACACGCTCGGCGTTTCGGGCATCCATGGCGTGCCGCCGGCCTTCCTGAAAGCGCAGATCCAGGCGGTGGTCGAGGACATCGGCGTCGATGCAGTCAAGCTCGGCATGCTGCATGCGCCCGAGATCGTCGAAGTCGTGGCATGGGCCATCGATCACTACAAGCTGCCCAACGTCGTGCTTGATCCGGTGATGGTGGCCACCAGCGGAGACCGATTGATCGCGGCTGAAACAGTCCAGATACTGGTCCGCGAACTCTTCCCGCGTGCAGTGGTGGTGACGCCCAATCTCGACGAAGCGGCGCTGCTGATCGGCCATCCGATCGACGGCGTCGATGCGCTGGACGATGCGGCGAGCGAACTGTTGGCGCTCGGAACGAGTGCCGTCCTGCTGAAGGGCGGGCATCTCCCGGGCGTCGATGTGGTCGATCTGCTGGCGCAGGCCAACGGCGACCGGTTGCGCCTCGCCTCGATGCGCATCGTCAGTCGCAATCTTCATGGCACGGGCTGCACACTGTCTTCGGCCATCGCGTCGCATCTGGCGCTCGGCTATGCGCTGCCGCAGGCTGTCGAGCGCGCGCGCGAATATGTCGTCGCCGCCATGGCGGCCGGTGCGGACGTCAGTGTCGGCGCTGGTCATGGACCGCTCAACCACGGCTTTGCGCCAGTGCCGACGTTCCGCCTGCCGGCGCGGGCCGCGTGATCCACGCAAGCACGAAAGTGATCGCCAAGGTCGGCAGCGCAGACCCCCATTGCGGCGCCCAGGCGGCGCAGGCGTGATAGACGACGATGCCGGCGATCCAGATCGCGGCTGCGGCCCAGTCCACGCGTCGCGTTCCCACTGACTCCACGACCGTACCCATCCCGAGCCGCCCGAGAATCACGCCGTAGAGCGGCACGAACACCGAGCTCAGCAGCAACAGGAACGGCTCGAGCGAGTGCATCGGCAGCACCAGCGCGAAGGCGATGCAGACTGCGGCGAGCAGCAATCCCCAGCGACGAATGCTCCAGCGCGGCATCAGGCTGTGGCCCGAGACGGAGCCCGAGTAGACGTCGCCATAGGCGTTGTCGAGCTCGTCGACCAGGATCAGGCCCAGCGCAACCAGCCCGCCCTGCGCCAGCAGCAATGCGGCGAGCATGTCCGTGCCGGGCTCTGCCACGCTCACGACCATCACGCCCAGCGCATAGCACCAGATGTTGGCGACCGCGTAGCCGAACCAGGTGCCGCCGAATGCGCCGCCCAGGCCGCCCGTGCTGCGCTTTCCGTGACGCGCATAGTCGGCCACCAGCGGGAGCCACGAGACCGGCATGGCAATGACGAGGTCGAGCGCGCTGAACATGCCCATGCTCCCGTCGCCCGGACGCATCCAGAACGATTCCAGTCCCTTTGCATGAAGGCGTGCGGCGAACTGCCAGCTCAGCCACACCAGCGACAGCACGACCAGC
>DASXLF010000574.1:0-2612 GCA_036496405.1 Steroidobacteraceae bacterium
GCCGCCGCAGGGCTCGCAGTATCCGCAGGGGCCGCAATACCCGCCGCAGACGCAATACCCGCAGCCCTGATCGCGGCTCGTGCCGACCTACCAGCAGCTGCAGGACGAGGTTGCCTCCTGGCTCGACCGTCGCGACATCGCCGACAAAATGCCGGGCTGGGTCGCGATGGTCGAAACGGAGATCGGCCAGACGTTGCGCGCGCGCTGCATGGTTCGCAGCGCCGTGCAGCCGATCGACAATGCATACATAACCTTGCCCCCCGACTTCGCGACGATGGAATCGATACGCGACGCAACGTCGGGCGATCTGCTCGACCTCAAGGACGAGTGGAGCGGACACTGGTCCGACAGCTTCAGCAGCGCCTGGCAGAACGGCGCGCGTGTCGCCAACCTCGGTTCACCCGCAAGCGCATATCGCTTGGTGCATGATTGCATCGAGTTCCTGCCACATCCCACGATTCCAGATCCGCCCGATCCGAGCTGGAAGCCACAGCAAGTCTTGATGGGATGGTATGCCAAGCCCCAGCCGCTCGTGCTGCCATCCGATACGAACCCGATCCTCGAGCAACTTTACGGCGTATATCTCTGGGGCGTACTAAAATACGGCGCGCTGTTTGAGTTGGACGAGGATCGCGCGGCGCAGGCCGACGCGCAATGGCAGCAGGCGATCACGCGCGGGAACATGGCAAAACAGCAATCGGACTACTCGGGCGCACCGTATCGCGCCGAGCTGGCGGTGGTTTTCTAATGCCCGGTAGCGCCACCCTCTTTACCGAACAACAGGTGCTCGGCCACACGCTGCGCTTTGCGCCGATGACGGTGCCCGCCGGCACGTTCATGGCGCTGTGCGCCGTGGCGCCGCCTCCGACCGCTGCAGTAGGAGGCATCGAGGTCACGGGTGGCGGCTACGTGCGCCTGGCCGCGGTGTTCGCCCTGGCGACCACGCCGCCCAACATCGCCGCCAACACAGCGACGCTCGAGTTTCCCGCCGCGACCACCAACTGGGGCGGCCTCGGGTTCTTCGAGATCTGGTCGGCGCTCTCTGGCGGCAACCGGCTCTACTGGGGCCCGCTGGTCGACCCGGTCGACGGCATCACGCCGATAACCCGCACCGTGCTGTCGGGCGACATCGTTCGATTCAGCGCCGGGCTCATCACCGTGCAGGCGACATGACGTGGCGGTCGGCAATCCGTATGGCCGCGGCGCGTATGGCAAAGGCCCATACGCTCGCTATGGCTCTGCCAGGGCGTATGGCGTCGGCGTCTATGGCGTTGGGCCATACTCGGGCTGGGGCGGCAACACCTTCGACGTGGCCGGCGTCACCGGGCTGGTGTTCGCGCCCAAGGTTACGCCGCACCTCATCCATCAGATCAACGCTGCAACCGGCATCGTCTTCAACGTCAGCTCGGTCGGCATATCGCTGGTCATCCACGCGCAGGCTGTCACCGAGATTGTGTTCGGCACACAGGCCTATCTGGCCTGGTCCTGGGCCGGCTGGCAGCCCTGTCAGCCTGGCGCATGGGCAGCGGCGGCACCCTGCGAGGACGGCGTCTGGACCACCCCGCCGGGCTGCGGTGTGGGCACCTGGACCCCGACGAGGCTGGTAGCGACATGAGCGAAACCACGAAGACGCCGAACTACAACCTGATCAAGCCCAACGTGAACGCTGACTCTGATCTGTGGGGCGATCACTGGAACACCAACGCCGACACGCTCGACGGGCTGATCCACAGCATCGACACGCGTGCGTACGTGCTGAAGAGCGGCGACACCATGGCCGGGCCGCTCGCCCTGGCAGGCGTATCGACAGCCCCGGTTCCGGCGCCAGGCACCAACACGACGCAGGTTGCCACCACCAGCTTCGTGCAGAGCACGGTGGCGGCAAGTGCGACGGCACCATCCAACGCAGCACCCGGCATGGATGGCACCGCGGCTCCCGGCGTGGCCACCGCATTTTCCCGCGGGGATCATATCCATCCGACCGACACGTCACGCTACGCCGCGAGCAACCCCTCGGGCTTCCAGACCGCGGCACAGGTTACGACCGCGCTCGCGCCGTATGCGCCCCTGGCGGCGCCGGTCTTCACAGGAGACGCGCGAGCCGTCACAGCTGCGCCAGGCGATTCCGACACATCCATTGCGACCACGGCATTTGTCGCCGCCGCCGTCGCCGCGCTGCCCGCTTACGCTCCGCTGGTCTCTCCCGCGCTAAGCGGAAACCCGACCTCGGTGACCCCGACGGTGGGCGATAATGACACCAGCATAGCAACAACCGCGTTCGTCACCACTGCCTTAGTGCCCTACGCGTTGCTGGCCTCGCCCGCGTTTGGTGGTAACCCGACCGCGCCGACACCGACAGCGGGAGATAACGACACCAGCATCGCCACCACGGCATTCGTCAGTGCAGCCGTGGGCACGGCGCTGCACAACGTTGGCCGCAACCTGATCCACAATCCGCTGTTCAATGTGGCACAGCGTGGGGCGGGGCCGTGGACGACGGCAGGCATCTGGACGCTGGACCGCTGGTTTATATACCCGATTGGCAGCGCGCAATCAGTTACACAGCAGATCGTCACCGACGCCGACAGGGCGGCGATCGGCGATGAAGCGGC
>DASXLF010000575.1:0-2014 GCA_036496405.1 Steroidobacteraceae bacterium
CGCTTTTCCTCGCTCGCCATTTTCACCGGCAGCGAGACCCATATCCATTGGGCACTGCAACAGCATGGCGCCGGCACGATCTGCGGCCTCGGCAATGTGATCGCGCCGCTGCTGCGCCGCCTGTTCGACGCGCCGAATATCACGGAACGCCGCAAGCTGGTGCCGGCCATCCTCAAGGCCGACAGCATCATGTCGCGTGCTGCCTTCGTCGCCTGCCTCAAAAGCTGGATTGCGAGCGAGACCGGCGATCCTGCCTGGTCGCGCACCTTGCCGCCGATGGCGCCGCTCAATGCCGTCGATGCGCAGCATCTGGCCGGAGATTTTTCCGCTTTCCTTCGCGAGGTTTCTCAGGCCCCGGCGCCGCTGCGCGCGGCATGAGAGTGCCGCGCTCCTGCACTGCCGCACTCTGATCGCCGCTTGCCGGCCGCATCATCCTACGCGCAATTGCTGAACGGGGCCGGCCTGGGCCTTGCCTGGGGCATACCGTTTCTCGGCCTTCTGCTGACCATTGCGCTGGCACAGACCCTGTGGCCGGCCGGATGGTCGCGCCATTACGGCAAACTGACGGCGATCTGGATCGCCGCTGCTCTCGTTCCGCTCGCGATCCGCTTCGGCAGTGCCGGTGGTACCGCGCTGGAAACGCTGCTGCTGCTGGATTATCTGCCCTTCGTCGTCTCGATCGCCGCGCTCTACATTATCGCCGGCGGCATTCACATCCGCTCGCGGATGTCGGGCCATCCGGGCGAGAATGCGATCCTATTTGCGCTGGGTACGTTGGCGGGTGGCATCATCGGCACGCCGGGCGCCACGCTCTTGTTCCTGCCGGTACTGCTGAAGGCCAATCGCTGGCGGCGCTACAGAGCACACAGCCTGATTTTTCTGATCCTGCTGATCTGCAACATCGGCGGCGCGTTTTCGCCCATGGGCCCGCCGCTGCTGATCGGCTATCTGCGCGGCGTCTCCTTCCTCTGGACGGTGCGCGCGATGGCGCCGCCGACCCTCTTTGTCTCGGGGCTACTGATCGCGATCTACCTGACCCTGGATTCTCTCCTCCTTTACCGCCGCGAAGATTCCGCAGCTCGCGCCCGGCACAAACAAGTGCATAACGCGCTGGGGCTCGAGGGCCGGGTCAACCTGTTGCTCCTTGCCGGCGCCATCATTCTGCAGATCGCCTGTGGCCTGTGGCAGTCGCCGCTGAACATCACTCTCGGTGCTGCGCCGCTTCCGTTGCCGGATATTGTGCGCCTGCTCGGTCTCGCAGCACTGGCTATGGCTTCCCTGGCGCTGACGCCGCGAAGAGTGCGGATGGCGAACCATTTTGCGTGGGAGCCGATCGCTGAGGTCGCCATTGTCTTCGCCGGTATCTTCGCCTGCATCCTGCCGCTGCTGGCGATTCTTGAAGCGGGGCCTAATGGGGCCATGGCTGGGCTTCTGCATCTGGTGACCGGCCCTGACGGGCAGCCGATCAATTGGGCTTATTTCACCGCGACCGGCTTGCTGTCCGGCTTCCTCGATAACGCACCGACCTTTCTGCTGTTCTTCAATGCGGCCGGCGGCGACCCGACCGCCCTGATGGGTCCGCAAGCGATCACGCTGATGGCGATCTCGGCCGGTGCCGCATTCTGGGGCGGGCTTACCTATGTCGGCAATGCGCCGAACCTCATGGTGCGCAGCATCGCCGAACAGCAAGGCATCCGCATGCCGTCTTTCCTCACCTACATGGTCTGGGCAGCAATCGTGCTGCTGCCCGTCTTTGCGCTCACGGCGTTCTTGTTCTTCGCCTGAACGCTTCGCCGCGCGTTCTCTTTTTCCTGATGCAACCGGCGATGGTGATTCACCATTCGCTGTTCTCGCCGTCGGCGCTCCAGGTTGCAAATAGGCCCGCGCGGTCGCAGAATCCGATCATGAAATCCCATCCATTGAAACTTGGGCTGCTCTGCCTCGCTTCGGCATTCCTGCTGTCGGTGGCCAGCGGTGCGGCGCAGGCACAGACCTTCCACAGCAAGAACGAGGG
>DASXLF010000576.1:0-12831 GCA_036496405.1 Steroidobacteraceae bacterium
GCCTGTTCCGCGTGTTCGAACACCACTTCCTCCCAGGCCTGCGGGTCCTTCAATAGCGCCCGCAGCAACGCATTGTTCAGCCCGTGCCCGGATTTGTGGCCGCTGAATTCGCCGATCAGACTGTGCCCCAGCAAATACAGATCGCCGATAGCGTCGAGGATCTTGTGTTTCACGAACTCATCTTCGTAGCGCAGGCCGTCCTCGTTCATGACGCCGACGTCATCGAGCACGATGGCATTGTCGAGCGTTCCGCCTAGGGCAAGGTTGTGCGCCCGCAGCATCTCCAGGTCGCGCATGAAACCAAAGGTGCGCGCGCGGCTGATCTCCTTGAGAAACGAGGTCGTGGAGAAATCCATGGTGGCGCGCTGCAATCGGCGCTTGAACACCGGATGATCGAATTCAATTTCGAAATTGACTTTGAATCCCTCGAACGGATCAAAACGCGCCCACTTATCGCCGTCCTCGACCCGCACCGTCTTCTTCACGCGAATGAAACGCTTGGGCGCGGCCTGCTCTTCAATGCCCGCGGATTGCAGCAGAAATACGAACGGGCCGGCGCTGCCGTCCATGATTGGCACTTCACCGGCAGTGACCTCGACCAGAGCATTGTCGATACCGAGACCAGCGAAGGCCGACAGCAAGTGCTCTACCGTTGAGATGCGGGCCGCGCCCTGAACCAAGGTAGTGCCCAGAGTGGTCTCGCCCACGTGCTCCGCCCGGGCGGCAATATCCACCGGTTGCGCGAGATCCACGCGACGAAAGCAAATCCCGGAATCGGCGGGCGCTGGCTTGAGGGTCATCATGACCTTCTTGCCGGTATGCAATCCCACGCCCGTGGCTCGAATCGAAGTGCGCAGCGTTCTTTGGCCGACCATAGCTTGACCCGACGTATTACGTTAAGGACCCGCGGTAGCGCCGCTTCCAAAGACGAGCACTACCGTATCACAGCGGCACGCCAGGCGCGCCGCCGAACCACACCCTTTGCGCCGCTAGTCGGCCTGACGGCGAAGAAAGGCCGGGATATCCAGCAGTTCCTCGCTATCCACTTCCGAACGTAGGCCGTCGCCTACGGCGCGCTGACGCACGATCGTGGGCTTATCGAGTGCCGAGTAGTCGCTGGCGCTCATCGGCCCGCGCGCTCTGGCGCTGCCGTGCCTGCCGTGCTCGGAACGCGAATTCGCGGACTCGCGCTCACGTTCGCGATCGCGCATGGATTCAGCGCGCGAGTGGCTATCACGACCCACGTGCCCTGAACGCTCGCTTAACGCTTCTCGCGCGACCTCGCCGCGGCCGCGGGTGGCCGCAATGCTGCCGCCCAGCCCGGTGGCGACCACGGTCACGCGGATCTGATTGGACATATCGGGGTCGATGACCGTGCCGACCACGACCGTGGCATCTTCCGAGGCGTACTCCTTGACGATGGTGCCGACTTCCTCGAACTCGCCGATCGAGAGATCCAGGCCCGCAGTCACGTTGACGAGAATGCCGTGCGCACCCGCCAGATTGATGTCCTCCAGCAACGGTGACGATACCGCCGCCTCGGCCGCCTGGCGCGCGCGTGCTTCGCCGCTGGCCGTGCCGCTGCCCATCATCGCCATGCCGGTCTCACTCATGACCGTGCGTACGTCGGCGAAATCAACGTTGATCAGGCCCGGACGCGTGATCAGCTCAGCGATTCCCTGTACCGCACCCTGCAACACCTGGTTGGCAGCCTTGAACGCATCCAGCAATGTGGTCGCAGGCCCGAGCACCGTCAGCAGTTTCTGATTGGGAATGGTGATCAGCGAGTCGACGTTCTTGGTGAGCTCGAAGATGCCGTGATCGGCTACCATCGAACGCTTGTTGCCTTCCATCTGGAACGGCTTGGTTACCACCGCGACCGTGAGTATGCCCAGCTCGCGCGCGATCTGTGCCACCACCGGCGCCGCACCGGTGCCGGTCCCGCCGCCCATGCCGGCGGTGATGAACAGCATGTCGCAACCCTCGATCAGCTCGACGATGCGGTCACGATCTTCCATCGCCGCCTGCCGCCCGATCTCCGGATCGGCGCCGGCACCCAGCCCCTTGGTGATGTTGGCGCCGATCTGCAGCGAGGTCTTGATCTTCGACGCCTTGAGCGCCTGTGAATCGGTATTGATGCAGATGAAATCCACACCTTCGATTCCGCTCGTCACCATGTGCGAGACCGCGTTGCCGCCGCCGCCTCCCACCCCGATCACCTTGATTACAGCGCTTTGGCTGTATGCGTCCATGAGTTCGAACATATCTGTCAGCTCCTTACGATCGGTAAAATCAGAAATTGCCTTTGAACCAGCTCTTCATGCGCCCAAGTGCGCCGGCGACATTGCCGGTCAGCGCCGCCGAGCGCGACGCCGGCGCAGAGTTCTCGCGGGCGTAGAGCAGCAGCCCCACGCCGGTGGAATAAATAGGGTTGCGTACCACGTCGGACAGCCCGCGCACGTGGGCCGGAAGGCCAAGGCGCACGGGCACGTGGAATATTTCCTCGGCCAGTTCGATCGCCCCTTCCATGCGCGCGCTGCCGCCGGTCAATACGATCCCGGCGGCGATCACTTCTTCGAAGCCGCTGCGACGCAGCTCCTCGCGGATCAGGTTGAACAATTCCTCGTAGCGCGGCTCGACCACTTCGGCCAGCGTCTGGCGCGCCAGCCGGCGTGCCGGACGATCGCCGACGCTCGGCACCTCGATGCTCTCGTCCGGATTGGCGAGCTGCGAGAGCGCGCAGGCGTAGCGAATCTTGATGTCCTCGGCATACTGCGTGGGGGTGCGCATCGATACCGCGATGTAGTTGGTGACCTGGTCGCCAGCGATCGGAATCACCGCGGTATGGCGGATCGCGCCGCCGGCGAACACGGCAATGTCGGTAGTACCACCGCCGACATCCACCAGGCACACGCCCAGTTCCTTTTCATCTTCGGTCAGCACGGCAAAGCTCGAGGCCAGCTGCTCGAGCACCACGTCCTCGACCACCAGCCCGCAGCGCTGCACGCACTTGATGATGTTCTGCGCGGCACTGTCGGCGCCGGTGACGATATGCACCTTGGCCTCGAGGCGTACTCCGGACATGCCGATCGGATCGCGAATACCTTCCTGGCCATCGATCAGAAACTCCTGCGGCAGTACGTGCAGGATTCGCTGATCGGCGGGTATCGCGACCGCCTTGGCCGCATCGATCACGTGCTCGACATCGCCCTGAGTCACCTCGCGGTCACGGATTGCCACCACGCCATGAGAATTGAGACTGCGCACATGACTGCCGGCAATGCCGGCATATACCGCATGGATTTCGCAGTCGGCCATGAGTTCGGCTTCCTCGATCGCGCGCTGGATGGACTGCACGGTCGACTCGATATTGACCACCACGCCTTTCTTGAGGCCGCGCGAAGGCTGGCTGCCCAGACCGATCACTTCGATGGCGCCGTCGGCGGTGATCTCCCCGACCAGCGCCAATACTTTGGAGGTGCCGATGTCGAGACCGACAATGACGTCTTTGTCCGATTTCTTAGCCATGCAGGTGCGCCTCCTCCCGCGTTGAACCGCCGGCCAGGTGAGCGGCGCCGCCCTTCCAACCCACGGCGAAGCCATTGCCGTAGCGCATGTCGACGTAGGCGATGTCAGCGGCGCGCTGGCTCACCAGCTTGGCGGCCACCAGCAGGAAGCGCTCGAAGCGCGCATCGATCTGGTCGCGCCCGAGCCGCACCTGTACGCCGTTGTCGAGCGTCATGTTCAAGGCCCCGCGCGCATCGAGCGACAGCGCCACCAGCCGCAGACCCACTTCGGTCAGACGTCCCTGGGCAGCCAGGTAGCGGGCGGTCACCTCCGCCTCGCTGCCGGTGGGCCCGGTCAGCTGTGGCAGTTCCGGCGGCACGAAGTGCGCATCGCTCATGAACAGCTGTCCACGCGCATTGACCAGTCCGTTATCGTTCCAGCGCGCCACCGCCGTCTGCTCGACGATCTCGATCTTCAGTCCACGCGGCCAGCTGCGTTGTACCGCGGCGCTATCGACCCAAGGCAAGGTGCGCAAGCCCTCGCCGATCTGATCGAGCTGCACGGTCACGAGTCCCGCGCCCCTCAGCCGCGCCCGCACCACCTTCTCCACATCAAGCGCCGACACGCGCTGCAGGCGTCCGCTGACGATCACGCGTTGAATCGGCTGATCCAGCAGCCAGCCCAGCGCCGCCAACGCCAGCACCGTCACCGCGATACCGCCGAGGCTCAGGCCAAGGCGCCGCCAGTTGAGTGCCGGCAGCTTGAACCGCCCCGAGCGCGGCGGGCTGCGGCGATTGTTGCGTTTGCGATTGAGCATCAAGCCTCCCGCACCAGCGGGCGGCGCGCGAAACTGGTCTCGAGCACACGCCATACCAATTCCTCGAAATCCATGCCGGCAGCGCGTGCGGCCATCGGCACCAGGCTGTGATCGGTCATGCCGGGTATGGTGTTGATCTCCAGCAGCAGCGGGCGGCCGGTGCGATCCATCATGAAGTCGGCGCGCCCCCAGCCGTCGGCCCCACAGGCCTGATACGCCGCCAGCGCCAGCTGGCCCATATGCTGCTCGGCTGGAGCGGACAATCCGGAAGGGCAGAGATAGCGCGTGTCATCGCGCAGATACTTGGCTTCGTAGTCGTAGAAAGTGCGCGGCGTTTCGATGCGGATCGAAGGCAGCGCCTCGCCTTGCAGAATGCCAATGGTGTATTCCGCGCCCGGGATCAGCGCTTCGGCGAACACCACCGGATCGAAACGCAAGGCATTGTCCCAGGCGCCCTGCAGATCCTCGGCGCGCTCCACTCGCGCCATGCCCACGCTCGAGCCTTGTGATCCCGGCTTGACGAACAACGGCAGACCCAGCCGCTCGATCGCGATCTCCAGATCCGCTGCCTCGCGCAGAATCACGAACGGTGCGGTCGGCACGCCCACGGCCTGCGACAGCCACTTAGTGCGCACCTTATCCATGCCGATGGCCGAGCCCATGACACCGCTGCCGCTATAGGGAAGGCCGAGAAATTCCAGGGCGCCCTGAAGCGTGCCGTCCTCGCCCCCGGGTCCGTGCAAGGCGATCCAGATGCGGTCGATCTTCAGTTGCAGCAGATCCGCCAGTGGCCGCTCGGCCGGATCGAAGGCGACCGCGTGCACCCCGCGGCGCTGCAAGGCCGCGAGCACCGCCTTGCCGCTGATCAGCGATATTTCCCGTTCACTCGAGGAGCCGCCGTACAGCACCGCCACGTGGCCGAACTGCGCTGGCTGCTGAACGCGCTGCACCGCCGTGCTGTCGCCCTGCAATCGCATCAGTCCGCGTCTCCGGCCAGTGCCCCGGCGGTGACTGGCTCGCCGACGATGCGCACCTCGGGCTCGAGCGCCACACCATGCATATGCTGCACCGTGTGTTGCACGTGCCGGATCAGCTGCTCCAGTTCGGTAGCACTGGCATGGCCGTCGTTGATAATAAAGTTGGCGTGCTTTTCCGAAACCACGGCGTCACCGATGCGGTAGCCTTTGAGACCGGCGGCATCGATCAGGCGCGCGGCATGATCGCCGGGCGGATTCTTGAACACCGAGCCGCAGCTCCAGCGTCCGATCGGCTGGGTCTGGCGGCGACGCTCGGTGAGCGAGCGCACACTGTTGCGCGGCTCGCCGGTGCGCGGCTCGAATTGCAGTTCGGCGGACAGGAACCACTCCTGGCCGCCGGCACGCCCGGACGCGGTCTCGGCCGGCTCGACCTGGCGATAGCCGATGCGGAAGTCCTGCGGCGTGCGCTCGCGCCGCTGGCCGCGGCGATCGATGGTCTCGACGCTGAGTACATGGCGCCAGGTCTCATCGCCAAAGGCACCGGCGTTCATGGCCAGCGCGCCGCCGAAGGTGCCGGGAATGCCGCCGAAGAATTCCGCCTGGCCCAGCCCCCAGTTCACGCACGCGCGTGCGATGCGCGCGCACGGCACGCTGGCCTGGCAGTAGACGCGGCTTTGAGAGCGGCGCTCGATGCGCGTGAAGGCGCCGGCCGTGGCCACGACCACGCCGCGGATACCGCCGTCGCGCACCAGCAGGTTGCTGCCCAACCCAACCCAATACACCGGCACGTCGGGCGACAAGGCGCGCAGAAATGACGACAGGTCTTCAATATCGCGCGGCACGAAGAACATGTCGGCCTGTCCGCCCGCGCGCCAGGACGTATGGGTCGACATCGACTCGTGCCAGCGCACGCGGGCCATGAATTCGGGCGTGATATTGGGCCTCATAATCCTCCCTGCGCCAGCTTGGCCGGCAGTTCCTGCGCGACAGCGCCGATGTGGCCGGCGCCCATGGTCACGATCACGTCTCCCGGGCGCAGCACGTCACTGAGCGCCGCGGCAATCTGCTCGAGTTTTTCCACAAACACCGGCTCGACCTTGCCGCGGCTGCGTACCGCGCGGCAGATTGCCCGGCCGTCGGCGCCCTTGATCGGCGCCTCGCCGGCTGCATACACTTCGGTCACCAGCAACACGTCAACCGCCGCCAGCACGTTGGCAAAGTCATCGAGCAGGTCGCGGGTGCGGCTGTAGCGATGCGGTTGGAATACCAACACCAGCCGACGCGCGGGCCATGCCTGGCGCAACGCTTCGAGGGTCGCGGCGATCTCGGTGGGATGGTGTCCGTAGTCATCGACGATGCTGACCGTGCCGCCGGCGATCCGTACCTCGCCGATGAACTGCATGCGCCGGTCGATGCCCTGAAAGGCCGCCAGCGCACGACAGATGGATTCGTCGTCGACGCCCAGTTCAGTGGCGACGGCGATCGCCGCCAGCGCATTGCGTACGTTGTGCTGGCCCGGCAGATTGAGCATCACGCGCAATGCGGCCGAGCGCCCCGGCCGCGCCACCAGGAAGCGCGTCCCGCTGCGCTCGGGTTTGAGCTCCGTGGCCCGCACGTCGACCCCATCGCGCAGTCCGTAGGTCAGGAACGGACGCGCCAGGCGCGGGAGCATGGTCTGCAGATGCTCATCATCCCCGCACAGCACTGCCAGACCGTAGAACGGCAGGTTGTGCAGGAACTCGAAGAAGCTGCGTTCGAGCTTGGCGAAATCACCGCCATGGGTGCCCAGGTGATCGTTGTCGATATTGGTGACTACCGCGATCACCGGCTGCAGATGCAGGAACGAGGCGTCGCTCTCATCGGCCTCCGCCACCAGGTAGCGTCCGGCGCCCAACCGGGCGTTGCTGCCGGCACTCTTGAGGCGCCCGCCGATAACGAAGGTCGGATCCTCGCCGCCCTCAGCCAGCACGCTGGCGATCAGGCTGGTGGTCGTGGTCTTACCGTGCGTGCCGGCGACCGCGATGGATTCGCGAAAGCGCATCAGTTCGCCGAGCATCTCGGCGCGCGGCACTACGGGCACGCGCCTGGCCAGTGCAGCCTTCACTTCCGGGTTGTCGGCGGCAACCGCGCTCGACACCACCACCACGTCGGCGCGATCGGCATTGGCGGCGTTGTGGCCGATGCGTATGTTCGCCCCGAGCCCGGCCAGTCGCTCGGTGATGGCATTGTGTTTGAGGTCCGAACCCTGCACGCGATAACCGAGATTGAGCAGCACTTCGGCGATGCCGCCCATACCGCTGCCACCGATGCCGACAAAATGAATGGTCTCGATACGGCGCATGCGTGCGCTGTTGGCCACCAACGCGGCCAGACGCGCGGCCGGAGGAGTTTTTGCCGTCATGCGGCCACCCCATCGCGCCGTGGCCCAACCAGTTCGGCACAGGCGTCGGCCAGATCCAGCACCGCGCGCGGACGGGCGAGCGCGCGTGCGCGTTCGGCCATGGCGATCAGGCGTCCGCGGCCGCTGCATAATGCTGACAGTTGTGCCGCCAGGGCCTCGGCGCTCAAGTCGCGCTCGGCAATGACGACAGCCGCGCCTTCGCACACCAGAAAGGCCGCGTTACGAGTCTGATGGTCGTCGGTGGCGGCCGGGAACGGCACCAGGATGGCGCCCACACCGGCTGCCGCGAGCTCGGATATGGTCAGCGCCCCGGCACGGCAGATCACCAGGTCCGCCCAGCCATAGGCTTCCGCCATGTCCTCGATGAACGGCTGCAACCGGGCCGCGACGCCGGCTTGGGCGTAATTGCGCTGCGCCGCCTCGAGCCAACGTTCACCGGACTGGTGGCGTACGTCGAATGCCGGCGATGCACCCAGCAGCGCCAGCGCGAATGGCACGATGGCATTGAGCCGCGCGGCGCCCTGGCTGCCGCCGAGCACCAGCAGGCGGATACCGGACCCGCGCGCGGCGAAACGCTGCGGCGGTGGCGGCAGCTGACTGATCTCGTTGCGTACCGGATTGCCGATCACCTGCGCGTCGACGTCGTCGTTGAAACTGCCCGGAAAGGCGGTGAGCACGCGTGCCGCAATTCGCGCCAGGCAGCGATTGGTAAACCCGGCGATGGCGTTTTGTTCATGGATCAGCAGCGGCTTACGCAGCAGCCAGGCCGCTACTCCACCGGGACCGGCGACAAAACCGCCGAGGCCCACCACCAGCGCCGGACGCCGGCGGCGAATGACACTGATGGCTTGCAATAGCGCCCGCGACAGCTTCAGCGGCGCCGTCAACCAGATCAGATAGCCTTTGCCTCGCAGGCCGCTGACCGACAGCCACTCGACCGCAATGTGCTCGGCCGGCACCAGGCGCGCCTCGAGTCCGCGACGCGTGCCGAGCCACACCACCTGCCAGCTGCGCGCGCGCAATTCACGCGCCAGTGCCAGCGCCGGAAACACGTGGCCACCGGTGCCGCCCGCCATGATCAACGCCAGCGGCATCACCGCAGCCGTGGCGCGTGGAGTGGTCTGCACCATGGCGCTCACGCCCGCAACTCCCGCGTGGCGCGCCGCGCCCCGCGCACGGTCTCATGATGCACGCGCAATACGATGCCCAGCCACGCCAGAGTCACGATCAGGCTGCTGCGGCCGTAACTCATCAACGGCAGCGTGAGGCCCTTGGTCGGCAGCACACCCATATTGACGCCGATGTTGATGCAGGCCTGCACGCCCAGCCACAGTCCGAAACCGGAGGCCAGGTACGAGGGAAACTTCAGACCGGCTTCATAGGCGCGGCGCGCGATCACGAATGCACGCCAGGTCAATGCCAGGAACAGCCCGAGCGTGAGTGCCACGCCAAACAATCCAAGCTCTTCCGCCAGCACCGCGAACAGGAAATCGGTGTGCGCCTCCGGAAGATAAAACAGCTTCTGCACACTGGCGCCAAGACCTACTCCGAACCACTCGCCACGGCCGATCGCGATCAGCGACTGCGTGAGCTGGAAGCCGCTATTGAACGGATCGGCCCACGGATCCAGGAATGCGGTCATGCGGCGCATGCGGTAGCTGGAAAACACCACCAGCAACACCATCGACCCGGCGGCGGTCAGCAGCATCGTCAGCACGTAGCGCAGGCGCGCACCGGCCAGGAACAGTACGCCGAAGCCGGTGATGAACAGCACGCTGGCGGCGCCGAAATCCGGTTCCAGCAGCAGCAGCAGAGCGATGAATCCCAGCAAACCCAGCGGCCGTACCAGTCCCGACAGGCCGCTACGCAGCGCCGACTCGAACCGCACCGCGTAACTGGCGATATAAATCAGCGTGAGCACGCGCGCGGCTTCCGACACCTGGAAATTCACGCCGGCCACGCGTAGCCACCGGCGGCTGCCATTGACCACGTGGCCGAGTCCCGGCAGCAATACGCACAGCAGCATCGCCACCGTCAGTAGCAGCAACGGCAATGCCAGCTGCTCGAGCCGCTGGCTCGGAATCGAAAAGGTAAACGCGGCCAGCGCACTGCCCACCAGCACCAGCAGCAGTTGCCGTTCCAGATACGAGAACGGATCGCCATCGCGACCGGCGATGGTGATGGATGCCGACGTGACCATGATCAGGCCCAGCAGCACGATGCTCAGCGCCAGCGCGATCGTCGGTATGTCCAGTGCCAACGTGCTGCCGCGCGCCGGCTTGGTCTCCGACATGGCCAGTGTGCCGCTGCTCATGCTGCCAGCCTCTGTACCGCGCTCGCAAACACCCTGCCGCGATGCGCGTAGTCATCAAACATGTCGAGGCTGGCGCACGCGGGTGAGAGCAGTACCGTGTCACCGGCTGTGGCCAGTGTGGCCGCCAGTTCCACCGCCGCTTCCAGAGTCGGTGCGTCACGGCACTCGCAAGCGCCCGCGAGCGCATCGCCCAGCGCCCGCGCATCGCGACCGATCAGCAGCGCACAGCGCACCTTGCTAGTGAATGCGGCGTGCAGCGGCCGGAAATCCTGGCCCTTGCCATCCCCGCCGAGAATCACCAGCAACGGGCCGTGCAGTCCGGCCACGGCCGCCAGCGTCGCGCCGACATTGGTGCCTTTGGAGTCATCGATGTAGTGCACGCCGCGCACATCGGCGATCCACTGCGAGCGGTGCGGGAGTCCAGCAAAGTTGCGCAGCTCCGCCAGCATCGCTGATTGCGGCAGCCCCAAGGCTTCTCCCAGCGCCAGCGCCGCCAGTGCATTGGCCGCGTTGTGCATGCCGGCAACGCGCATGGCACTAACGGCCAGCAGCGGCTCACCGCGGCGCGCGAGCCACGGCCCGTCCGCGCGCAGCATGAGCGAGTAGTCGGCGCCGGCATGCGGATGTAACGAGAAGCTCAGGCGCGGTCGCGATGGCTCGACCATGGCCGCTACCCGCGCATCATCGAGATTCACCACCGCCAATTCGCAGCGCGCGTAAATTCGGGCCTTGGCGCCGACGTAAGCCTCGAAATCGCGATAGCGGTCCATATGATCGGCGCTCACGTTGAGCACAACCGCCGCTGCCAGTGACAGCGAACTGGTGGTCTCGAGCTGAAAGCTCGATAGCTCCAGGATGTAGAGCTCCGCGCTGGCGTCGAGCAGATCCAGCGCCGGCTCGCCCAGGTTGCCGCCGCTGCGCATGCGTAATCCGGCGCGCGTGGCCATCTGCGCCAGCAGCGTCGTCACCGTGCTCTTGCCATTGGTGCCGGTGATGCCCGCGATCGGCGCGCGCGCGGCGCGCGCAAACAGTTCCACATCGCCCATGACGCTCAGGCCCCGGGCGCGCGCCGCATCAAAGAATGATCCGGCCGGCGCGACCCCGGGAGAGACCACCAGCAACTCGGCCCCCTCGAGCAGCGAGGCGTCAAAGCCGCCGCGGCGAACGACAATTTCCCGGTCCAGGGCGGCGCCCAGAGCGGCCAGTCGCGCCCATTCCGGCGGCTCGGCCCGGGTGTCGGTAACCGCGACTTCGAATCCCTGCGCCAGCAGATAGCGTGCGGCGGAAAACCCGCTCTTTCCCAGGCCCACGACCACCGCCCGCGCGCGCGTCTTGACCGCTCGTGTGTGCAGTGCCGTCATCGCAGTTTCAAAGTCGATAGCCCTGCCAGTACCAGCAGGAAACTGATGATCCAGAAGCGCACGATCACTTTCGGCTCAGCCCATCCTTTGAGCTCGAAATGATGATGAATCGGCGCCATGCGGAAGATGCGGCGGCCAGTCAATTTGAACGACGCCACCTGCAAGATGACCGAGGCGGTCTCGAGCACGAAAATGCCGCCCATGACCAGGACCACGATCTCCTGGCGCACGATGATCGCCACCACGCCCAGGGCGGCGCCGAGCGCCAGCGCACCTATGTCGCCCATGAACACCTGCGCGGGATAGGAGTTGAACCACAGGAAGCCCAGGCCGGCACCGGCCAGTGCACCGCAGAAAATCAGCAGCTCGCCGGCCTGAGGGATCGCGGGTATCGCCAGGTAATTGGCAAAGATGGAATTACCACTGGCGTAGGCAAAGATGCCCAGCGCGCCGGACACCATGGCTGCGGGCATGATCGCCAGACCATCCAGACCGTCAGTGAGATTCACGGCATTGCTCATGCCGACGATCATGAAATAGCTCAGCGCGACGAATCCGAACGCGCCCAGCGGCACATTGACGCTCTTCACGAATGGCACGAAGAAATCCAGCTCGGCCGGCACCTGCGCGGTGCGGTAGAGGAGCACCGCAGCACTCAGCCCGAGCACCGACTGCCACAGGTATTTCCAGCGCGCGGTCAGGCCGCGCGAATTGCCCACCACCAGCTTCAGGTAATCATCCCACGCGCCGATGATGCCGAAGCCGACGGTGACCCCGAGCGTGATCCAGACGAAGCGGTCGCGCAGATCCGCCCACAGCAGCGTGCTGACGGCAATCGCCACGATGATCAGTGCCCCGCCCATCGTCGGCGTGCCCGCCTTGGGCAGATGCGAGCGCGGTCCGTCGTCGCGCACCACCTGGCCGATCTGATAGCGCGACAAACGCGAGATCATCTTCGGACCCACCAGCAGCGCCATTGTCAGCGCCGACATCACCGCCAGAATCGCGCGCAGCGTGAGATAGGAAAAGACGTGGAAGCCCGTGTAATGCACCGCCAGCAGCTTGGCAACCCAATACAGCATGCCTCAGCCAGCCTTGCGCGCATCGGCGCCCGCCAGCAGCGCCTCGACCACGCGCTCGAGCCGGTTGACACGCGATCCTTTGATCAGCACGCGCACATCGCCGGCGAGCGCCGTCTCCACTGCGCGCGCCAGTTCGGCGGCGTCGCGGTAACGCTCAGCGCCGGCGCCGAATGCATCGGCCGCCAGGGCCGCAAGTGGTCCGAAGGTGAATAGCCGCTCTACCCCGAGCGCACGCGACAATTCTCCGATCTCACGGTGGCTGGCCTCGGCCGCTGCGCCCAGCTCCGCCATGTCGCCGAGCACCAGCCAGCGCCGGCCGGGCAATTCGCTCAGTACATCGAGACCGGCGCGCACCGAACTCGGGTTGGCGTT
>DASXLF010000577.1:0-1677 GCA_036496405.1 Steroidobacteraceae bacterium
GCAGGGCCTGCGCGTCGGCTTCACCAATGGCTGCTTCGACCTTCTGCATCCTGGCCACATCAGGTTGCTGGCCGGCGCGCGCGCCGCCTGCGACCGCTTGGTGGTTGGCCTCAACGGTGACGCCTCGGTCGCGCGGCTAAAGGGCAAGGGCCGTCCGGTACAGCCGGTCGAGGCCCGCGCCGAGCTGCTGGCCGCGCTCGAAGCCGTCGATCTCGTCGTGGTGTTCGACGAGAACACGCCGGAAAAGCTGATCCGGCATGTCAAGCCGACCGTGCTGGTGAAAGGCGGCGACTACAGACGCGACCAGGTGGTCGGCCGCGATATCGTCGAGGCGCAGGGCGGCGAGGTCGTGCTGATCGATCTGGTGCCTGGCCATTCGACCACTGCCATGGTCGCGCGCAGCCGCGCCGCTAAGGCGCGCTGAGCTGCCGTGGCGCCGTCGTCCGACCACGAGATGCGGCTCGTCGCCGCTTTCTTCGGTAACCGCCGGGGCTATTTTGTTGAGGTCGGTGCCAACGAGCCGCACGCGCGCTCGCAGACCTGGCATCTCGAGCAGGCCGGCTGGACCGGCGTGCTGATCGAGCCGCAGCCCGCGCTCGCAGGTCTGCTTCGCGCCAACCGCACCGCCAAGGTGTTCGCGGTCGCCTGTTCGTCGCCGAACAATGCGGGGCGCACGCTGCCGCTGCACGTCGCAGGGCCTTTGTCGGGGCTCGACCGCGAGCGCCTGGCGCCGGGCGCGGCGCCGCAGGCTGTGATCGAGGTGCCGGTCAAGACGCTCGACAGCGTTCTGGAACAGGCGGGCACGCAGCCGCGCTTCGATTTCCTCTCGATCGACGTCGAGGGTCACGAGATCGAGGTGCTGCGCGGCTTTTCCATCGCGCGCTGGCGACCGCAGCTCATCCTGCTGGAGGATCACGTCGCCGATCTGTCGAAGCACCGCTATCTGAAGGCGGCCGGCTACCGCATCATCCGCCGCTACGAGAACAACGGCTGGTACGTACCGCGCGATGCGGCCGCCGAGGCGACACTGGCCGACCGCTGGGCGATCCTGCGCAAATATTATCTGGCGCTGCCGTTCCGGCGTTTGCGCAACCTGTCGCGGCGCTGGCGCAAAGGGCAGGGCTAGCCGCTGGCCTCAAGAAACCGAGTCACGCAGTTTCCCTGCTAACAGGGAAATTAACAGGGAATTTTCACAAAACCCGCCAATTTCGCCGGTTCGGCGCTCAACTTGTGCGCAGAAACCGGGCACTTCTGACTGAAATTCCCTGCACAGCGTAACAGGGAATTTTTTACGCGGATCAGGGAGCAACTGATCCGGAACAGGGAATTTTACAAACAGAACAGGGCGGGGCCGGCAGAGCTGCCGCGTGGGAGCGACATTGGCTTCGTTTGGCAATTCGCTTAGCGCCGGTTCATGTAGGTGTGGCGGTGGTCTTAGTCTTTGTACGTAGCGTGGGCGTGAGGCGCGCACGCCGTAATCTTTTGTCGTCCTCCGTAAGAGAGGTTGCTGCGGTTTTCGCTGCAGCTCCTGGGTGCTGCGCCGTGCACGTGTTTCGGGGGCGAGGGGGTTGTCCGGCGGTTTTGATGCGCGCCCCTGCTGCAAGCCAAAGTCTTTGCAGCTCCTGTTCGGTCTGACTGCCGCCAACCTGTATGACGCTGCGCCATCTGTTGGCAGTG
>DASXLF010000578.1:0-2103 GCA_036496405.1 Steroidobacteraceae bacterium
GCCGATAAGCTATTGTTGTAGTCCTGCGCGTCCTTCAGGTAGCGCCGTGCCACCATCTCGATCTGGCTGTCGGTCTTGCCGAGGCGCTCATAGATAATTTCCTGCTGCCAGTCCGCGCCGGTCGGTCGGGGGGCTGGCCGCAGCCCCGCGGCATACGCGCGCAACTCAGGCGGCAAGCCCTCGTCACTGTCGCCCGACTCGGTCTCGCGCTGCTTCAGCAGGAACGCCAGCACCTGCTCGCTGCCGAGGTTCATGCCCATCGGGCGCAGGCCAGGCATCAAGCCAGGGATTTGCGGCATCGGTGGCGGACCGCCTGGAGCTGCGCCGGGCGGCATTTGTGGTGGCAATGTGCCGCTCATGCCAACCTCTCCTCTGGAACGTATGGCCGCATCTCAATCAGCGCCTCGATCAAACACACCAACCCGTTGGCCCCCGTCTCGCGCTGCTCATCGCGTTGCTGCTGCACGTGCCAAGCCCGTATCCGCCGGTAGCACTTTTGCTGCTCCCGCCGGCGCACCGCCCGGCGCTCGTCTAAACTCATCGCCCACCAGTCGGCGTCGCTTATCTCTCCGCGTGGATAGTTGGCGGTGATGGCTGTCATACTTCTAATCCTGCCAGATCCATGCGCAGCCCGCGGTTGTCGTGCAGCCCCGACGTCATGCCGCTGGCAATACCAAGACCCTGCTCGGCAAATGTCAGGTTGAGCGCATCGGCCGCGTCGGGGCTCTGCAAGCCGCGCGCTCGCATCAGGTTTTTGCTCTCCACCTGCAACCGCCCATCGCTCAAGAAGGCGTACCTGGGCGCCACCAGATCATCGCGCAACTGATCGTCCCGCGGCAGCCGCACCGCGCGTGTCTCAAGCCATTCCCGACAGCGCACCCACAACTCGTCTCTGAGCCGTGCATAGCGCCCGGTGGTGCTCGGCACCTCGGCGACATTGACGCCCAGTATCGGCAGGTTCTGCTCGTGCAGCCGGTCTACCACGCCCGCCCCGATGCCGATCACGTCAATGACAATCAGCGCCGGCTTGGCTTGTCCGGCGGCGTCATACTCGGCCTTGATCGCGCCAGCGAGTTGCATGGTGTCGATATTCCGCCAACGCCGCGGCATCTCGGTGACCACGTTGCCGCGGCGCTTGATCAGCACCGAGGCGTCATTGCCAAACCTAGCGACATCTATTCCCCACAGTTCCACTGCCGTCAGGTCCAGCGGAATGGGCCTCACCATCGCCTCGTCCACCAGCGATGCCGCAATGAGCGTATCAGCATCCGCCACCGGAAATTCGCCAAGCACGCGCACCCGGTACGCGTTGCTATCCAGGCCATAGCGCGCCGCAATCTCTTGCACATACGTCGCTGACACCCGATTGCTGTCGGCACTGCTGACGCGCATGGTAAACCAGCGATCCCGCTCCATGACGTGGCAGCGCCAGAAGAACCCGGAGCTTCGGGTTGGATTGCCGATCAGCAGCGTGATCGCCCCCGCGCTCGACATCGACCCGCCGGCCGCCTCGTAGACCGCCTCATCGATACCGCTGGCCTCGTCCGCCACCAGCAGAATGCTTGAGCTGTGCAGCCCGGCCATCGCTTCTGGCTTGTCGGGACGGCTCGTCCTTGCGGTGATGAAGCACTCCTGATCGCCCTTCAACGTGATGTGGTCCGACGTGATGTCCCACAGCTGGCGCCAACCCAGCGGCAGCACGCCGAACCATTTGACCAGTTCCGGCCACAGCGCATCGAACAACTGCGGCGCGGTCGGCGCCGTCACCGCCACCTTGAACGGCGCCCGCGTATTGGCGAACCAGCACATCGTCCACGCCGCCAGCGCCGTCTTGCCGACGCCGTGGCCGCTGCGTATGGCAATTCTGGTGTGCCCTCTGGCCACCGCCCGCAGCGCCTCTAGCTGCCACGGGTCAGGCTCGCAATGCAGCACCTCGCGCACGAAGCCGATCGGCGCCCGCGCATACCGCGTGATGGCGGTGTGAAACGGATTGGCCGAGGCGGCGATCGCCTCCGCCCAGTCGCCCGGCATGGTCTCTGCGTGGTTCAGGTTCAACACGGCTCATCCGTCAGGCTGGCCAGCAGCGGCAGCGTGCTGCGCCCA
>DASXLF010000579.1:0-1516 GCA_036496405.1 Steroidobacteraceae bacterium
ATCAGAACCAGCGTTCCGAGACTTCAACGGGGTCGCCGGGGCGGAGCGGATAGCGTAGCAGCAGCGTGATGCGGGTGGGTACGCCCTGCACCTTGCGGGTGATGGTGATCTTGGTCTTGAAGGCGCGCGGGGTGAAGCCGCCGGCGATGGCGATGGCGTTCTCCACCGTCATGTTCGGCACGTAAGGATACTGGCCGCCGGCCGCTGCGGCATAGCGGGGCGCCTGCCGTGCGCAGGCAGTGAGCGCAAGCATGGCCAGCATGACGAACGGAAGGCGGCGCAGCCGCATGCGAATCCGGGTCCGGAAAAGTTAAGCGGGGTTAACATTCTTATGGTTAATGAAGTCTTAGGACAGTCCCAAACGGTGGCCCGGAGCGGGGAATGCCATGTTCAAACTCCTGAGGAGCGAGGCCCAGATTCCGGTTGTCTGGTTCACTGCCGCTGCCTTCCTGCTGTTTGGTAAGCAGTGGTTCGCCGCAGCCGCGAACAACACCGGGCTGACGCTGGTTCTGTTCGCCGCCCTGTTCGCCGCGATCCTGTGGGGAGCGTTCGGTGTGGTCCGTCATGCCGAGCATCTCGCCGAATCGCTTGGCGAACCCTACGGCACGCTGATCCTGACCATGGCGGTCACGATCATCGAAGTGGCCTTCATCATCACGGCCGTCGCCACCAGCACGGAAAGTTCGCCCGTTGCCCGCGACGCAGTGTTTGCGGTGGTGATGATCATGCTCAACGGCACAATCGGCCTTTGCATGCTGCTCGGCGGACTGCGGCACCACGAGCAGAGCTACAACCTGCCCGGCGCGCGCGCATTCCTTTCCGTTGTGATTCCGTTGGCGGTGTTTGCGCTGATCCTGCCGAATTTCACCACGATCGCGCTCGGGCCGGTGCTGTCGATGCCGCAGTCGATCACCATCGCGGTGCTGACGCTGGCGCTGTACGCGGTGTTCCTGGCGATGCAGACGGTGAGTCATCGCAGCTTCTTCCAGGACCCGGTCGAAACCGACGGCAACGCGCTACTTGAAGCGCCGCCGGACACGGAGCATGCCAGTTCTCATTCGATCGCGTTCCACGCGGCCGGTCTGCTGCTGACGCTCCTGCCCGCGGTCTATCTCACCGAACAACTCGGCCACATCGTCGAGCATGCCGTGAAGGTAGCCGCCGCGCCACAAGCATTGGTCGGCGTCATCGTCGCCGTGCTGGTGCTGGCGCCGGAGGCGATGGGCGCATTGCAGGCCGCCTTGCGAAACCGCCTGCAGCGCGCGGTCAATATTTCGCTCGGCTCGGTTCTCGCCACGATCGGCTTGACCATTCCGGCGGTGCTGGTATTGGGCGTTATCAAGGGCACACCCACGATTCTCGGGCTCGGTCCGGAGCAGATGGTGCTGCTCGCCCTCACCCTCGTCGTTTCCACGCTGACCTTCGGCGGCGACCGCACCAACATGCTGCAAGGCGCCGTTCACATCGTCATGTTCCTGGTGTTCGGCCTATTGCTGTTTCATCTGTAAAACAAAGA
>DASXLF010000580.1:0-1571 GCA_036496405.1 Steroidobacteraceae bacterium
CGCAGGA
Organism: Steroidobacteraceae bacterium; assembly: GCA_036496405.1. Lineage (GTDB taxonomy): Bacteria > Pseudomonadota > Gammaproteobacteria > Steroidobacterales > Steroidobacteraceae > FEN-1191. The sequence goes on from DASXLF010000580.1 coordinate 8, forward strand.
TCGCCATCAGTCTCCAGCCTGCCGCGCCGTGACATCAGGGGCGATCGCCCATAAGCGCTAGGATAGGGCATATCTGGCATCGCTGGCCTGGCATCGCCGTCGTCGTGGCGCTTCGAAGAGGCGGCGTCTGGCGCTGACGCGCGCAGCGTGACCGATGCGTCGGTGCGTCGCGGCAAACAGAGCGAACAGCAGACGCCGATGCGCGCGCTGCCAGAGGCGCCACAGGCTGGGCTGGCGTATGGTGGCGGATGCCGCCGGCTCAGGGGGGAGAGTCGAGAGCTTCGCCCAGCGAAGTCTCGATCAGAACCACGGCAATCAGGTGCGCCAGCAGCCAGGTGCGGGCCAATCGTGGGTCTGTCGCGCGCAAGTCGGCAAATCCGCCGAGGCTCTTCAGCCGCTTGAATGCCAACTCGATCTGCCAGCGCATGCGATACAGCCTCACCACGTCGTTGGCCGTCACCCGCTCCGCCGACAGCGAGGTCAGCAGCATCATGAACCCGGCTGTCCGCAGGGTGCGCGGATCGGTCTTGTGGCCCTTGCGACTGGCCTTGCGGTGCAGCCGTGCCTGTTGGCGCGCGGTCGCCTCCGGTGGCTTGCGCGCAATGATCAGACGAGCCGGCATCCCGGTGCTGGCTGCCCCGATCCGCACCTGGTGTTCCACCACGGGTGCACCGCTTGCGGGCAACGCGGCAAGAAGATCGAAGCTCTGCTCTGCAAGGTTGAATAGTTTGACCGAACGCCAGCCGATCCGGGTGATGAAGTCCGCGCCGTTCGCCCGGGCGTGAGCGAAGTTGCGCACCCGCGCATAACCGCGATCCTGCACCATCACATCCCCAGGCCGCACAGCAACGCAGCTCAGCGCTTCCGCGGTGCTGGCCTCGGTGATCAGCAGATCGGTGAAGCCGCCGCGGGCCGGCTCATAACGCGCATGCAACCGCCAATCGCTGCCCTCACTGGCCGGCAGCGAGACGGTGGAGCCATCTACCAGGCTGAGCCCTGAGCACGCCTCGCCGGGCGGTTTGCCTCGCACATCGGCCAGCAGGTGATTCAGCACGTCGGCAAAGAACGCGCCGGCATTGCGCAGTCGATCGAGCAGCGAGACGTCACACAGATCAGCGATGCCGGTTTCGGTCGCGTGGCTCGCAACGCTCCGCAGCGACAGCCCGCCGGGACCATACAGCAGACCCAGATGCAGCAGGTCCGCCGCGCTGCGCACGCCGCGCCTGCGCACCAGCGCTCCGTGAACGCGCGCACTCGCGTCCAGATCCAGCAGCGATGACAGGCGCTCGATGACGCTCGGCCAATGATCCAGGCAGGGAGATGCTGTGTGCATCCACCCCCAGAATCACGCCAATCCGCGTCGCGTCAACACTATCCTAGCGCTTATGGGGCAGCGCCCCTGGCCTTCACCTTCATTCCGACAATCGGGCCATCGTGGCGGGATAGGCGAAGATGCCGGGAGCACCGCCGGTGTGGATCCAGACCACGGGGTCGCCATCGCGGAAGCGGCCTTGCCGTGCCAGGCCGATCAGTCCGGCCATTCCCTTGCCTGAATATACCGGAT
>DASXLF010000581.1:0-1501 GCA_036496405.1 Steroidobacteraceae bacterium
GCGCGCTGGGCGGCGCCGATCAAGGCGAGCGGCGTGTCGCTGACCTAGAGCATTTTCAGGAAAAGTGGCCACCGGTTTTCCGTAGAAAATGCGACCAAACATCGAATCTAGACCGGATGCCGATCACGCGTGATCGGAATCCGGTCTGGGTAGTCCGTCAGTACGCCATGTAGTGCGCGCGCCGCGCCCGAGTGACCCTGCTGCGCTGGCCGCGCGTGGGCGCGACGTCCTTCCGGAAGGCGTCCTGCAGCGCACCGAGCTTTTGGCGATGGCTCGCCTCGAGTGCCTTGTAGCACTGCCGTTCGGCATCGAGCGTTGCTTCGCGCGCTTCGGCCGGGCTGAGGCCCGCCGGAGGCTTCGTCGGCTCGCAGTGCGGAGGCGGTTGGCGCTCGAGCTGCGCCCGGTGCGCCGATCCCAACGAATGCGCGTTCTCGGCGGCATCCTGCAGCGCGCTCAGGCGCGCGTGCTCGATCTCCGCGAGCTGCTTGTAGCATTGCCGCTCGTAGTCGAGCGTCGCGGCACGCGCCTGATCGGGCGGGATGCCCTCCAGCGGCTTCGACCGTTCGCATTGCGGAGACGGTTGGCGTGCCAGCAGTGCGCGCGGCGGCTTTATGGCGGCGGACTGAGACGCCCTCGCGGCCGCCGCATAGCGCGCGGCGCCGCGATTTGCCCCGACCACATCGTCCGCCGCGCAGGCCGCGAGATGAGCGGCCCCGGCGAGCAGCACAAGCACCCGGACGAACGCACGCATACGCTACACAACTTTGATACGCCGTGTGCGCCCAGCGCTGCCGGGCGAACACCCCCAAGGAGCCCTTCATAGCACGAGCACCACATGAACGAGCGGTGCCCGTGTATTCAGCGGCGCGCGATCGGAAAAATGCTGGGCGGCTGTCGAATGTACCGCCGATGAAGAGCAAGGATGGAGGTCAGCGATCTGGCACTTGATGCGGCCATATTGATCAGCCCATGCTCCTGGTGTCAGTGGGGCTGCCATGCGTGTCCGTGTATCCGTGTTGCTGCTCATCGGCTTCGCATGCTGCCAGACCGTGCCGTTCACCAGCATCGGCGCGCGGGCAGATCAGCGTAACCCTGCCATCGTGATCGATGGATGGTGGAGCGGCGACTACGCCCGGAAGGCCTGCGAACAAGCACAGTCGTTCATGGACGACGACACCATGAGCCGCATCAGAAACTTCGGCTGTGGCGCCGTTGCCGGCTGCCCGGAGGGCATGGCGCATTTGGCGGCCTGCACGGCGGGGGACGATCCGAAGATATTGGCTCACCAATTCGAAGACCGTCTGGTGACGCAGTTCGCGATCAGCCCTGGCTGCAAGGGTGCTGCGTTCGCCCGCTATGACGGCCCGGATGGGAAACAGCCATCCGCCGCCGAAGAGGCAGTGATGCGCAGACCACATTGGGAGCTCGGCATCGACTTCCGCGCGGGCTCGGTCACGCAATCGTGGTCGTTGCAATACCTTGGCGATGAACATGTGTTCCA
>DASXLF010000582.1:0-11591 GCA_036496405.1 Steroidobacteraceae bacterium
CGGCGGGCGTGTTTCTATTCGCCAGTGGGCATCCCGCCAATGCGGTCATCGAGCTGGTCTGGGGCGCAGTATTCGTGGTCGGGCTGTGCGACTACCTGATCCGCCCCAGACTGGTGGGAGATGCGGCCATGCCGGCGCTGCTGGTATTCATCGCACTGTTTGGCGGCCTGAAAGTGCTGGGTTTATCGGGGCTGATCGTAGGCCCGGTGATCATGGCACTGGCGGTCACCGTGCTGCGCCTGTATTCCATGGAATACAAACACAAACGCGCGGCGCAATGAGTCGCCGGTTTATCCCACCGCCAGCACCGAGGGTTCGATCGATCCCTCCTCGGTGAGCATGGATGCGGGCAGACGTCGAACCGCGACACTACCATTGAGCCATCCCGGTAGCGCCTCGGCCGGCATGGGCGGACTGATGTAGTAGCCCTGCGCAAAGTCACAGCCCAGACCTCGCAACACCGCGCAGCCCCTCGAATCCTCGACCCCCTCGGCGACTACCTTGAGCCCCAGGCTGTGCCCAAGCTCGATGGTGGAGCGAACGATGGTCATCATGTCCTCGTCCTGGGACATGTTGGAGACGAAGGTGCGATCGATCTTGAGCTCATTCACAGGCAATTTCATGATGTAGCTGAGCGAAGAATAACCGGTGCCATAGTCGTCGATCGACAGGCGCAGGCCGATGGCCGACAGTCGGTCGAGCACGCGCTGCGCGTGCGCCGGATCCTCCATGAAGCCGCTCTCGGTGATTTCCAGGCAGATCATGTGCGGCGGCACGCCATGCTCAGTCAGCAGCTCACCGATCAGTTCCGGCAGGTCGCGCGCCATCAGGTCACGCGCCGACAGATTCACCGAAATCTCGATATCCAGCCGCTGTCGCAGCCACACGCCACATTGGCGAATCGCTTCCGACAGCACCCAGCGTGTCAGGATCTTGATATAGCCGGTATGCTCGGCGAACGGAATGAACAGCGCCGGTGGCACCATGCCGCGCGCCGGATGAAGCCAGCGAATCAACGCCTCCGCGGCGTGCACTCCGGCGGAGCTGAGGGTGACCTTGGGCTGATAGTACAAGCGCAGTTCACCCTGCTCCACCGCCCGCCGCAGCTCCCCCAGCAGCGACAGGTGTTCCTGCTGTGTGGTGTCGTAGTGTGGATCGTAGACGGTGTAGCCGGTGCGATTGCGCTTGGCTACGTACATGGCGATGTCGGCGTTTCGCAGCAGCGTTTGCGCATCCGGTGCGTGCGCGGGATACATGGCGATGCCGATGCTGGCGCCCACGTCGAGCGGCTGACCACCAAAATCGATGGGCTGTTCAAGCGCCACGATGATGCTCTTGGCCAGCTCCACGATGCGTTCACTGTCTCCGGTTGGGACCAGCACCGCGAATTCATCGCCGCCCAGGCGCGCCACGCAGTCTTCATCGCGCAGCAGCTGACGCAGCCTTACCGCGACTTCGCGCAGCACATGATCGCCGACGTTGTGACCAAGCGTGTCGTTCACGTACTTGAAACGATCCAGATCCATGACAAAGATTGCCAGCATCCGCCCTTGCTCGCCGGCGCTGAGTATTTCCCGTTGCAAGCGCTCGCCGAACTGCGAGCGGTTTGGCAGTTGCGTTAGGGTATCCTCGTACGCAAGCTTCAGGATCCGCTGTTCGCGTTCGGCGATACCGGCGCGCATGTGATCCAGTCCTTGCGCGAGAATGCCGATCTCATCGCCGCGATGAATGGCGATCGGCACCGAGTAATCGCCGCGGCGCATGCGCTTGACCGCTCCCAGCAGCGCATCGATCGGCCGCGTGATGCCGAAGGCGATCAACACGCTGCCGGAAATCGACAGCGCCAGACTGAACAGGCCCAGCGCCACCAGTTTCGCGCTCAACATGCGGAAGCTGCCCATGGCATCGTTGATCGGCCGCTGCAGCACCGCGAAAATATGCTGCGTCCCGCTCACGCCCAAGGGCACCACGCGCAACTGATGCTGCTCAGGCATGGCCAGCACGCGCGTCTTGAGCGCCTGACTGTACGGTGGCAGGCGAGCCGCGAGTTCCAACGACTGGCCCGGCGCCAGGGTGGAGGCAAGAATGCTCCACTTGCCGTCCTGTTCGATGCCGAAGGAGACCTGCAAGCCGGTCAGTGTGCGCAATTCGGTGGCCAGCGGCTGATCGACCGAAAAGCCGATCACGATCCAGCCGATCGTGAGCGGCGCCTGTATCGGCACCGCCACCAGCTGCAGTACGCGCTGATCCAGCATTTCTATGGCCGCGGCCTGGCCGGCGCTGCGGGCCTGGGCGATCAGCGGCTGAAACTCGAAGCGGCTGGGGGCAGCGCCCGGGCGCAGTGTGTCGTCAACCACCATGCCCTGTAGATTGACGAATAGAACGACCGCCGCCTTGACACGCGCGCCATGGTTTTTCAGCGCCGAGTCGACGGTGGCGACATCGCCGGTGGCGATGGCCTCACGGAAAGCGAAATCCGAAGCCAGCACGGTTGCCGCCTGCGCCAGTCGGTCGGCGTTCTGTTTCTGCTCGCTGGCGAACACGCGCTCACCGACCGACAGCTCGTCATCGATCTTGTTGCGTGCGGCGGTCGAAGTCGCGCTGTTGACGAGCGCAAATACACCGATCTGCACGCTGCCGAGCAGTACCACCAGAAACACGACCATCTTCGAGCGCAGCGTATTCAGGCGCATCAGGGCATAGCCATGGATCGCATTTGACAGATGATAGGATCAGTGTCCCCGCGACGTCGTTAAGTGCATCACAGCTCCTCCAGTGCTGAGCTGTGAATTCAGCTGATTGGCGCACGGGATGACATAAGCCACGCCTCTAGGTCTGCTGCCATCGCAGGGCGTAGACCGCGGCCGCCAGGGAGAGAATCAGCGCCGCGACCGCCAGCAGGGTGATCCAGGAGGCGTCCGATAGATTCAGGGTAATGACCTTGTTACACAGTGCCATCAGCGCTGTCTGCACCACCAGCGCGGTATTCACTTCGTGTGACCGCAGCAGATGACGCAGGATCTTGAGCAGCTCGACACCCACCAGCACCGCCACGAACAGTCCGAATATATCGAACAGCACTCGCGGCTCGGCTACCAGCTCGTGCGTCTGCAACAGATCCTGAACCAGCGACCAGGCCACCACCACGGTGCCGAACAGAATAGTCGCCATGAGCAACAGCACCAGCGCGCTCACTGCCAGACGTTCAAATGCCGCCGCTATTTTTTCCATGTTCCTGGGCCAGCGTCGAGGGTATACCTCAAAATGCTAGCATGAGCGCTCATCAACGGCACTGAGCGGCGAGTGATCATGCAACCAGTTTTGCGACCAGCGCGTGTGCATTACGCGTGGATTGTCGCCGGCGTGACCTTTCTGGTATTGCTGATGACGGCCGGCATACGTGCGACACCAGGCGTGCTGATGCTGCCATGGGAGTCCGAGTTCGGCTGGAGCGATGCTTCGATCTCGCTGTCCATTGCAATCAATCTGGCCCTGTTCGGGCTGATTGGTCCGTTTGCCGCGTCGCTGATGGACCGTTGGGGGTTGCGCCGCCTGCTGCTGTGGGCGCTGGCGCTGCTGGTGGTGTCGGTGGCGTTGACCACCGTGATGAGCCGTCAATGGCAACTTCTGCTGTTGTGGGGCGTGTGCGTGGGCTCGGGCACGGGTATGACCGCGCTGGTGCTGGCCGCGGTGGTCGCGAATCGATGGTTCGAGCGTCGGCGCGGACTGGTGCTCGGAGTGCTGACCTCGGCCAACGCGACCGGACAGTTGCTGTTCCTGCCGGTGCTGGCGCGACTGCTGGAGATCTCGGGGTGGCGCAGCGTCGCGCTGCTGGTTGCCCTGTGCGCCGCCGCCGTGTTCGTGCTGGTGTGGCTGTGGATGCGCGATCGCCCATCGCAACTGGGTCTGGCGCCGTACGGCGGGCAAACCGATGCCGCTGCCGCGCTCTCGGCAAGCGCATCAGTGTCGTTGCTGCCTTTGCAGGCGCTGCGGCTGGCTGGAAAGTCGCCCGCGTTCTGGGTGCTGGCCGGTAGCTTCTTTGTCTGCGGCGCCAGCACCAACGGTTTGATTGGCACACACCTGATTCCTGCGTGTCACGATTTCGGCATACCCGAGGTCCGGGCGGCCGGGTTGCTGGCAATGATGGGTCTGTTCGATATCGTCGGCACCACCGCCTCGGGCTGGCTGACCGACCGGTTCGCGAGCCGCTACCTGCTGCTGATCTACTATGTCCTGCGCGGCGCGTCCTTACTGTGCCTGCCGTACACGCTGGCGCACGGCAACTCGCAGCTGAAATGGTTTGCCGTGTTCTACGGCTTGGACTGGATAGCGACCATACCGCCGACGGTGCGGCTCGCCTCGGATTTATTCGGGCGCAACAATGCCGGCGTCATCTTCGGCTGGATCGCCGCCGCGCATCAGCTCGGCGCCGCGGTCGCGGCGCTGGGCGCTGGTGCCATGCGCACCGCGTTGGGCAACTACAGCGGCGCGTTCTGGATCGCCGGCACGATCTGTGTGCTCGCCGGCCTGTCGTTTCTCTTCACTCGCAAACTGTTGGATCAGCGCGCCGCGCTGCCAGCAGCGGCCTGACCACCCCGGCGTGCCACGAAGAACAGGCGCTGAAACGGAAACACCGTAGTGCCGTCAGCGCGCCTTGGGTAGGCAGCAGCGACTCGCCGCGCATATGCCTGCTCGAAGGCATCGCGCTCGCTTGCCGGCAATGCCATCAGGAATCGCCGCAGCCATGTGCCTTTGGTCCACTCCTTCACCGGATCGTCGCCTTGCAATATCTGGAAGTACTGGCTCTGCCACAGATCGATCTGCGGGAACAGCGTACCGAGCAATTGCAGGTACCACATCGGCTCGGCGACCGGGGACTCAACCAGCAGCGGCTCGAGCCGCGAGCGCCACGGACCCTCATGCACCGTCAGCGCAATCGCCGTGTGCGAGGGTTCGGCGAAATTTCTTGGCATCTGCACGGCCAGTATGCCGCCCGGCGTCAACGACGCCGCCAGAGCCGTAATCAGCCGGGCATGATCGGGCAGCCAGTGCAGCGCCGCGTTGGAGTAGATCAGATCAACTGCCGAGTCCGGCTTCCAGGTCTCGATGTCCTGGGCCAGCCAGCGCAAATTGGCAGTAACGCCAGAGGCTTTCTCGAGCATGTCCACCGAGGCATCGACACCGGTCACCACGGCGCCCGGCCAGCGCCCCGCCATCAGTCTGGTGACTTCACCGGTACCGCAACCGAGGTCATAGACAGCCGCGGGAGACTCCAGGTCCACGCGCGCAAGCAACTCGAGTGCCGGTCGCAGGCGCGGTTGCGAGAACTTCAAATACTGCGCAGGACTCCAGCTCAAGCTTTGCGTTCCGCCACCTTGCGCGCCAACTCGGCCAGCTCGGCAAGTCCGAGCTCTTCAGCCGGAACCTCGATGATGTCCTCGGCCGAAGCTATAGGCTTGGTTATCGAGGCCGGCATCTTCACGGCCGGCAACGGCTTCGCAATGGGCTTGTGGCTCACGAACCCCACGCCCTTATAGTCCGTGGAATACCGTTCTGCCGGCAGCGGAATCGGCGTGGCCCAATCATTGGTCTGTTCAATCCACCTCTGATAGCGATCAAAGCTCCACATGCCTTCATCGGCGCTTGATTGCAGCACATTCACCAGCTGACTGAAGTTGCCTGAGCGGATGGCGCCCTTGGCGCCGGAACTGGACAGCAATAGTTCGCAGCGCGGCACGCTCAATCGATAACTGCTCAGGAACTCCAATCGCTGGCAGCTCACCCCAACCAGGCAGTCGGCCAGCTGCGCGCGGATGCTCCCTTGAATCTCGGCGGGAAACGAATTGCACAGCCGGCTCAGCGCCTCGCCGCAGCTGGCCGAGTGCATGGTTGCCAGTACCAGGTGGCCGGTCTCCGCTGCATTCAGCGTCAACCGCATGACCTCCGGGGTACGCATTTCGCTGATCACCAACACGTCGGGGTTTTCGCGCAGTGCATCGACGATGCCCTGCTCAAAACTGGGCGAATGAGCGGGAATCTCCCGCTGCCGAATGAAAGCGCGCCGATTACTGAACAGATACTCCAGCGGGCTTTCGAGCGTCACGATGTTGCGCGCACGCGAGCCGTTGAGCTCCTCGATGAGCGCGGCGAGCGTGGTGGATTTTCCAGCTCCGGTCGGCCCGGATATCAGCACCAGCCCACTGGGCGCCTCGATGAGCTTGCGAAAATCCGTGTGCAGGTTGCAGGCGCGCAGGTCCTTGATGGTGGGCGCCAGCAAACGGATCGCGAATGCTATGCCGCGCACGGTTTGAAAGAGACTGGCGCGGCAGCGCGTGCCGGCGATAGCCAGCGAAACATCGGCCGACCCGCGGGCCTTGAACTGCGCCCAGCCATCGGCGCCCAACAGATCCTGGCCGGATTGCAGCAAGCGTTCGCCGGCAATTACGCCGCCGACGGTCTGCAGCTCGCCGCGAATACGGGCGACGACTGCCGTCTCGGTTTCCAGATGCAGATCACTGGCTCCGAGCGAATGCGCCTTACCGATCCACTCCTCGAGTAACACGCGCCTCTCCGATGATTAGCCGGTCTTCTCCAAGGCCTCGATTTCATCCATCAGGCGGTCCATGCGTGCGGCCAGCGCCTGGTAAGGCGCCGCGCTTGCCATATCGATCCCGGCCTTCTTGTAGAGCTCATAGGCATAATCCGAGCCGCCTGCGCGCAGCATGGCGATGAAGCGCGCGCGCGCCGGCGGTCCTTGCTTGAGGATCGCATCGGTGAACTCAGCCGCGCCCGCCATGGAGGTGGCGTACTGCCAGACATAGAAGTCATAGTAGAAGTGCGGCACGATGGCCCATTCGATGCAATAGGCGGGGTCGATCTTCATCACGCCCTGCGCCTCACCGTAATAGCGCTTGAGCAGTCCGCAATACATGTCGGAGATTCGCGCTCCGGACAACGGCCGGCCCTGTTCGACTTCCTGGTGCAGCGCCAGCTCGAATTCGGCGAACATCACCTGGCGAAAATAGGTTTGCCGTATCGACTCCAGGCCCTCGCCGAGGTAGTAGAGTTTCTCGGCCTTGTTCTTGGCGTGCTCGACCATGTAATCGTTGAGCAGCATCTCGTTGCCGATCGAGGCGGACTCGGCAATAAACGTGGAGTATTGCGATTTCTCGTACGGCTGGCTGGCCCTGGTGAGCAGCGTATGTACCGCATGACCCCATTCGTGGGCGAACGTAGACAAGGAGCGATAATCGTTGTTGTGGTTCAGCAGCAAATAAGGATGCACGTCATAGGCCGAGCCGTTCATATAGGCGCCCGCGGCCTTGCCCGGGTGCGGCAGTGCATCCATCCAACGACCGGAGAATCCCCGGCGCAACAGCGACAAGTAGTCCTCACCCATGGGCGCCAGCGCCGCCAAGGTAATCGCCTTGGATTCAGCGACGCTGAACTGCGGCGGCTGCGCCAGCGGGAACATTGGCGGATAGTTGTCGTAGTAACGCAGGTCGTCGGTGATGCCCAGGCGCGCCTTGCGCATTTTCAGATAGCGCTGCAGCGTCGGCAGCGCCGCATTGGTCTGGGCAACGAGCATGCGGTAGACGCTGTCGGGCATATTCGAACGAAACAGCGAGCTCGATAGAGCACTATCGAACTTACGCGCCTTGGCGCTGAATACATCGCCCATCAACTGGGTGGTGAGGGTCGCGCCGCTGGTGCTCTGGAACTGGTGCCAGGTACCCCAGAAAGCATCGAAAGCGGCCTTGCGCTCGGCACGATCGTTCGATTGCCGCAGCAGTTCGTACTCGGGCTCGTCGAGCCGCACGGACTCACCCGTCGGTAGCTTAAATTGCGGATACGGCATGTCGGAATTCGCCAGCTGCCCCTGAATCGCCCCAGGCTGGGCCAGAACATTGCCGGCGGAGGCCAGTATTCCTTCGGCCTGTTCGCCCAGGGTGTGGGGAGCCGATCTCAAGGTGTCCGCCAGAAAGAATCCGAAACGATCCTGCAGATCCTTGCGACTGTGTTCAAACGCATGAACCTTGCCGGCACCGACTTTGACGATTTCCGGCGCCAGCCACGCGGTTTTCTCGCCGATCAGTGTATTGAGCGCCTGGCCCTGCTGGCGCAGCTCCTGAGCGTCGGCCACGCGCAGATCCTCATCGGCCTTCAGGGAGGCATAGACAAACAGCCGGTCTGACTCCTTGTTGGCCGCCGAAATGGTATCGAGCGCCGAAAACATGGCGGCGGCGCTGCGTCCAAGCGTGCCCCTGAATTTGTCGAGCGTCTCGACCGTCGCCTTGGTCCTGGCATATGCCTGGCTCCAGGCCTCGGGCGTCGCATAAAGATCGGTGAGATCCCACATGTTGGCGGGATCATCAGCGGCAGCCGGGGCGGCAGCAGTCTGCGCGCGCAGCGGCGTCAGCGCCATCAGCCCTACGAGTATCAGCGCACTTGAGACCAATAGATGAGCACGCCCCGTGCCTGAGACGCCGCGACGATAATCCATGAATCGCACCTCGAGATTGGAAGGACCCGGCGGGTAAAGAATATGCTCAAAGTACGGTAATGCCAAAAACTGCCGACAGGGAGTTAACTTTTGTAAAGGCCGCCGCGAGGAACGGCGCTCCGCCGCCGGGTCCTTATGCACTCGCCTGTAACCTCGGCCGCCGGACGGCGAATATTGCTGTAAGCCGCAGGGCTGCAGAACACAAACCACCTTATTGCATGCAGGAGCATACCGATGTCGACCTCGCGAACAATTCGCGCCATCACCTGGGCGGCACTGGCCGCCGGACTGGCCTGTTCAACACTGTCGCTGGCAGATGATATGTCATCGTTCGCAACCGCCGGATATGCGCGCGGCGTGCGCACACCGGAAGTGATGCACAAGATCGACACTGATGGCGACGGGATGGTGTCGAAGGCCGAATGGCTGGCCTTCCACGAGAAGGTGTTTGCGATGATGGACAAGAGCAACACCGGCAAGGTCGACGCGAAGGAATTCATCAGCCCGAACGGCGGCGATCTTTCGGGCTTTGCCACCGGTGGCTTTGCGCGCGGCCTTCGCACCCCCGAGATGATGCACAAGATCGATACTGACGGCGATGGCACAGTCTCTCGTGACGAATACATTGCCTACCAGAGCAAGGTTTTCGACTTGATGGATACCAGCAGTGTCCATAAGGGCAATCTGGGCAAGGAAGAGATGCTGGCAACAGGTGGTGCCGCCACCTCGCACTGAGGGTTTTCCGCGGCGGCGATCGCGCGATCGCCGCCGGCGACAAATTCCGGGTCGGTCAGACTTTCCAGAAACGCGATTAGCTCCTGCTTGTCCTGTTCCGAAAGCGTCAAGGGATGAATGCGGCGATCCGCCGAACGCCCGCCGCCGGCAATGTAGTGATCGATAACTTCATTTAGCGTGGCGATGCTGCCATCGTGCATGTAGGGGGCGGTGAGTGCCACATTGCGCAGTGTGGGCACCCGCATCTTCCCCAAGCCGCTGTTGGCCATCGAGGCTGTGGCCTGCCCGTGTCCCCGATAGCGTAACGGTCCGGAGAAGTTGAGGCCGGAATGGCATTGCGAGCAGCCGGCACGGGCCGAATAAAACAACGCCATGCCGCGTTTGGCACTGCTCGACAATGCATTCTCATCGTCATTGAAAACGTAGCGGTCGAAAGGCGAGCGGCCAGAGATCAGGGTTCGTTCAAAGGCAGCGATGGCTTTGATCAGGTGATTGATTGAGATCGGTACCGAGGCACCGGGAAAGGCGGCAGTGAATTGAGCTCGGTAGCCGGCGTCGGCCGCCAGCAACGCCAGCACCTGGCTCTCGCGGCCTCCCAATCCCATTTCAACCGGATGCTGGTTGAATAACGGCTGCGACATTTGCCGTTCGAGCGTGCGCACGCTGGAATCACTCCAGGTGAGCGCTGCGTCATAGGCCACATTGGCCAGACTCATGGCCGAATGCCGGGTGGGCGCCCCCGTGGCGCCCAGGGCCTTCGGCCTGCCGTCGGTATAGGCCAGTCGCGGTTGATGACAGCTGTCGCAAGCGTAGTTACCCGTGATGGACAGGCGTTTTTCCGCAAACAGCCGAGCACCCAGCTCCACCTTGGCGAATGACATGGGATTGTCGTGCGGCACCAGCGGTGTTGGAAAACCCGGTGGCAGCTTCCAGTCATAGGCCACGGCCGCCGGATCCGCCGCGGCGCATGGGATCGCCAACAACAGTATCAGGCCCGCTGACAGCGCCGGGCGCACCGCGCGGTCTAAGGTGCTATTTCCAGTCGCCCGATGGCCGGCTCGACCCGCCGTTCGTCAGGGACGCGGTCTGCTGGGCAACTGCCGTGCGTTCGTCGACCCATTTGGCAAACGAGGCCAGATCCTCACTGCTGACCCCTTTGCTGTCGCGCTGATGATCTTCGACCCAGCGGTGCATGGCCGCCATCAATTCATCAGCCAGCGGTCTGACATCGCGGAACAGTCGCATGTAATCGTTTTTGGCGTCGTCAATCCGGTTGAGTCCCAGGAACGCCTCGGCCCGATATTCAACCGCCTCGGCGTAGGCCGGATTGACCTCCAAGGCGCGAGAGTAAGCGGTCAACGCGGCCTGATAGTCGCCCAGGTGTCGCTGACAGAAGCCAATATAATTCCAGGCCTGGTACATGGCGGGATTTTCGTCGGCCGCCCGCTCGAATTCATCGAGGGCATTGCCATATGCCTTGCGAGCCTTGTCCAGCGCCTTGGCCTTTTTCTCATCGCTGGCGGCCTTGGCGGCGTCCGCCTCATGGTCCTTGACCTTGCCCAGATCGTGGACGCCGGAGTTGTAGTCGGCGACCGCCAACTGTTCCGGGGTGCGCGATTGCGGCACGTCCATGGACCCCCGCGAGGTCCCACCCATTGAACCGCCGCCCGATGCGAATACGTGAGCGGATCCGAGCGCCAGCAGCGCCACGATCGACGCGCTCCAGTGACGTGCGAAATTCATGAGCTTGCCCTCCCCCTGCGGCACGTTGACTCCCGAGCGTATGTGCTCTCGGGGACCGCTTTGGTTTGAGCCGTCAGTCGCTCGGCAAGCTCATATGCAACTGATCGAACAGGAAGCTGAACCAGTCGGCATCCTGGTTGACGCGAATGGACAGTGCGCTGCCGATTCCGTGACCGGCATTGGAATTGATGCTGAGGTAAACCGGGCCGCCGGTTGTCGCCGCCTGCAACCGCGCGATCATTTTGCGTGAGTGCGCCGGATTGACGCGTCCGTCGGTTTCACCCGTCGCCATAAAGACCGCCGGGTAATGCGTGCCATCGGTCACGTGATGGTATGGCGAATACGCATACATGGCCTTGAACTGTTGTGGATCCTTGACGCTACCAAACTCGGTGATATTAAAAGCGCCGTTAGGATCGAGCTCGACGCGCAACATGTCGTAGATACCGACCAGCGACACGACTGCCCGGAACAGCTCCGGTTGTTGCGTCAAGGCCGCCCCCATGAGCAGCCCGCCGTTGCTGCCGCCCAGGGCGGCCAGCCGCGCGGGCGTCGTGTAGCGAGACTTCACGAGATGCTCCGCGCAGCCGATCATGTCGTCGAAGACGTT
>DASXLF010000583.1:0-2147 GCA_036496405.1 Steroidobacteraceae bacterium
CGCCGTGAAAGCTGGCTTGCGGGAAATGCTGCGCCACGATGTCGCGCCACAGCCCGACGCCGCAGCCCACGTCCAGCACCCGACGCACGGGGACGCGCAGGTATTTCAGATAGGTGCAGACAAAGGCCCCCAGGCGTTCGATGTGCTGCGGGTCCGCGACCTTCGTCTTCTTGTCGAAGTAATAGCGCTGGTAGTAGGACTCGTCGAAAGTGGCGGCACGGGCTGATTCCATGTGGGGATCCTTTTTGAACTGGCGGTGGCACGCGCTCATCGTCGCTGATGCCCGACCGCATGATCCAGCCGGTGGCGACGGGGAGCCTTGCCGCGAGCAGCGGCAAAGGCACGACTGAGGGCGCTGGCGCTCGCATAGCCGCACTCGCTCGCCACATGCGCGAGCGGCAGCCGGGTCGAGGTGAGCAGATGGTCCGCACGTTCAAGCCGCAGGTTCGCGACGTACTGGCGCACGTTGAAACCGACGGCGTCGGCGAATCGGCGTGACAGGCTGCGCTCGCTCAAGCCGACATGATGCGCCAGCGCGGCGAGGCTCGGTACAGGATCGATCTCGCGCTCGAGCATTTCCTGCACCGCCAGGACCTGCGTGTCGCCGTGTCCCTTGTGAGGGGCGCTCCACAGTGCGAGCTTGTTGTCGGCGGGCAGCGCCTCGGTGCTGGTGTGGCGCAGAAAGCGACGTGCGCGCTGCATGCCGAAGAATCGCTCGATCAGGTGCGCACAGGCGTCCACCGTCGGGCCGATGCCGCACACCGTGACGATGTCGGCGGCGGCGACGATCCTGCGCGAGGACTGGTAGCGGACCTCCGGAAAGCGGCGCTGGATGATCGCTCGCTCGCTCAGCAGACCGGTGGCCTCGCGCCCATCGAGCAGGCCCGACTTGGCCAGCAGAAGCGTGCCGCCGAAGCTCATCAGCAATGCGCCACTCGCGTGCTGCTTGCGCAGCCATCGGCCGTACGTCGCATCGTCTTCAGTCGTTTCTGCCGCTGGTGCGAACTGGGCGGGCACGACCACCACGTCGAAGTCACCGGGTCGCTTCAGCGTCAGGTCCGGTGCCAGTGGCAGACCGCCAAAGCTCATGACCGGCACTCTGCTGCGCGCCACCAGGCGCACGTCGAAGAGCGCGCTCGCAGCGATGTCGTCATTGCGCGTCGCCAAGGTCCCCGCGGCCTGCAGCAGGTCGCGCACCAGAAGCACCGAGCCAGCCCATGGACGGTGGGGGAGCACGATGGCAACGCGCACCGGCGCGGCGGCCGTGCGTGCTTTCATGTCATGTATCTGGCGCTTCATGACAACAGATTCTGCGCTTGGTTTGCTTCAATCAGGGCATCGAAATCAAGACCGGATGTTCCCCATGAATGACGTACGCAGATTGCTGGCACGCGAAGAACTGCAGGCGCTGCAGCGCAAGTCCAACTGGAAGGCGGCCTGGATGCTGCTGGTCAACTGGAGCCTGATCGCGGCCAGCTTCGCCCTTGTCATCGCCAGCCCGGGTGTCGTCACCGTGGCGCTCGCCATGCTGGTGTTGGCGGGGCGCCAGTTGGGACTGGGCATCCTGATGCACGAGTGCGCACATCGCTCCTTCACGCCCTCACGCGCGTTGAACGACTGGATCGGCCAGTGGCTGTGCGCCGCGCCGGTGTTTGCCGACCTGACGATCTATCGCAGCTACCACATGACCCACCATGTCAAGACCGGCACGGCGGACGATCCGGATCTGCCCAACTACCGTGGCTATCCCGTCAGCCTGGGGTCGTTGGCTCGCAAGGTCTTGCGCGACCTGGTGGGCATCACCGGCCTGAAGGCGGCTGCCACGCTGGCCGTGCTCTATGCGCATGCGGAGCCCGAGAAGCTGCGTTTTGGCTACGCCTACAAGAAGCAGAGCGCCGAAACTGTGGCAGAGGGTGGCGATGGTCCCGGAAAGCGCAATGTGCGCCACCTGCTGTGGAATGCCCGCCGCATTCTGCTGGTGCACGCGATGGCGTCCGGCCTGTTATGGGCTTGTGGCCACACGATGGCCTACCTGTTGTGGCCCGCGACGTGGCTGACCACCTACATGCTGGTCAGCCGCATCCGCAATGCCGCCGAGCACGGCGCGCTGCCCGGCACCATGAGCCAGGACATCTGGTCCAACACTC
>DASXLF010000584.1:0-3279 GCA_036496405.1 Steroidobacteraceae bacterium
CCCGGGATGGCGCGCGATCGCAGGCCAGTGATCGTCAAGCCGCACAATGCGGGCGCCCTGCGCGGGCAGCCGGTCGCGCAAGTCCGTCTGCGTGACCAGCACCGGCGCGCCGGCATCCGCCAGCATGAAGGCCAGCCGCTCCGGCGGATAGCCGGGATCCAGCGGCAGATAGGCGCCACCGGCCTTCAGGATGCCCAGCAGCCCCACCAGCATCGCGGGCGAGCGCTCAACGCACAGTCCCACCACCGTCTCGGCCCCAACCCCCAGACCGCGCAGATGATGCGCAAGCTGATTGGACCGCCCATCGAGCTCCCCATAGCTGAGGCGCTCATCCTCCCACACCACCGCGACCGCAGCCGGCGTGCGCGCCGCCTGCGCCCGAAACAGCGCCGCCAGCGTCACAGGCGCAAGCGCCCGCGCCGTGTCGTTCCAGTCGCGCAGGATCCTCGCACGCTCGCCAGACGCCAGAATGTCAAGGCTCCCAATCGCAGCCTCCGGCGCCGCGACCGCACCCTCCAGCAGACGAACAAGACGCCCCGCCAGCAACTGCGCCGTCCCACGATCAAACAGATCGCTGGCGTATTCCAGCACCCCCCCGATCCCCAGCGGCGTCCCGTCCGACGACCGCTGCTCGCCCAGGCTGAGCGACAGGTCGAACTTGGCGCTGGCGGTGTCGACCGCTTCGCCGCTGGCGCTCAGACCAGGCAGCTCGAAGCTCACCGGCGCATTGTTCTGCAACGCCAGCACCACCTGGAACAACGGATGACGCCCCAAAGAGCGCGCCGGGTTGAGCACCTCAACAAGACGCTCAAACGGCAGATCCTGGTGTCCATAGGCCGCAAGGCTGGTGGCCCGAACCCGACCAATCAGCTCCCGCAGGCTCGGATTGCCAGACGTGTCCGTCCGCAGCACCAGCGTGTTCACAAAGAACCCAACCAGATCGTCCAGCGCGCTGTCGGTCCGCCCCGCAATCGGGCTGCCGATCGCCACGTCCGTCCCGCCCCCCAGACGCGTCAACAAGGCCGCAAGCCCAGCCTGCAACACCATGAACAGGCTCCCCTGCCCCTCGCGCGCAAGCCCCAGCAGCCCACCATGCAGCCGCGCACCCAGGTGCAGCGCAACGCTGCCGCCACGATGGCTCGCAACCTTCGGCCGCGCACGGTCGCTCGGCAGATCGATCTGCTCCGGAAGACCCTGCAGCCTCTCGCTCCAGTACGACAGCTGCCGCGCGATCACGCTCTCCGGATCGCTCTCATCCCCCAGCACCGCGTGCTGCCACAGCGTGTAGTCCGCATATTGCACCGAAAGCCCGGGAAGCTCCGGCGCTCGACCTTGCCGCCGCGCCCCATAGGCCGCCGCAAGATCCCGCCACAGCGGCGCAAGCGACCAGCCGTCGCTCGCAATGTGGTGCAGCACCAGCAACAGCACGTGCTCGCTCTCGCCCAGCCCAAACACATGCGCCCGAAGCGGCGGCTCCCGCGAAAGATCAAAACCCTGCCCCGCCGCAGCCCCCAGCGCCTGCGCAAGCGTGTCCTCGCTCACCGCCTCAAACCCAAGCCGCGGACGCCCCAAACCCGCCTCCAGGATCACCTGATGCGGCACCCCAAGCCGGTCCGGGAAGATCGTGCGCAGGCTCTCGTGCCGGTCGCTCAGGTCCCCCAGCGCAGCCTCCAGCGCAGCCCGGTCAAGCCGCCCCCGCAGCCGCAGCGCCAGCGGCGCCGTGTAGGTCGCGCCCGGACCCTCCAGACGGTTGAGGAACCACAGCCGCCGCTGCGCAAACGACAGCGGTATCACCGCCGGACGCTCACCCACCCGCAGCGCAGGACGCGCACGACCGCCCTCGTGCAGCCGCTGCGCCAGAGCCTCAACGGTCGGCGCTTCAAACAGCGCCCGGATCGCAATCTCCACATCAAGGCTCGTGCGGATGCGGCTGATCAGCCGCGTCGCCAAAAGCGAATGACCCCCCAGCTCAAAAAAGTTGTCGTCAATCCCCACCCGATCAAGGTGCAGGACCTCCGCAAACAGCCCGCACAGCACCTCTTCCTCAGGCGTGCGCGCGCCGCGCAATACCTTCGCGCTCAGCTCCGGCGCAGGAAGCGCCTTGCGGTCAAGCTTGCCGTTCGGCGTCAGCGGCAGACAATCCAAAACCACAATCGCCTGCGGAACCATGTAGTCCGGAAGAACACACCCCACAGCGGCCCGAAGCTCCGACACATCCACAACCGAGCCCCCAACACACACCACATAGCCCACCAGCCGCTTCTGACCCGCATGGTCCTCCCGCGCCAGAACCGCAGCCTGCGACACCAAAGGATGCCGCGTCAGAACAGCCTCAATCTCCCCAGGCTCAATCCGGAAACCCCGAAGCTTAACCTGCGCGTCCGCTCGACCCACAAAATCCAGCACCCCATCCGGACGCCACCGCGCCAAATCCCCGGTCCGGTACATCCGGCAACCACAATCCCCAAACGGATCCGCAACAAACCGCTCCGCCGTCAGACCCGAGCGACCCAAATAGCCCCGCGCAACACCCAGCCCAGAGACGTAAAGCTCCCCAACTACCCCCGCAGGTAATACCCGCAACCCACCGTCCAAAACATAAACCCGCGTGTTCCAGATCGGACGGCCAATCGGAGGAACGACCGCACCGCTCAATGCCTCGCTCATGGTGGCGCAGACCGTCGTCTCCGTCGGACCATAGGCGTTGATCAGCCGACGGCTGCCACTCCAGCGCTCAACCAGCTCAGGCGCGCACGCCTCCCCGGCCACCACCAGCGTCTGCAGCGGCAGCTCCTCGTCCAGATCGGGCAGCACCGACGGCGGCAACGTCGCATGCGTCACGCTCTGACTGCGTATCAGGCTGCTCAGCGCGGCACCGCTGCGCTCCGCCCCCGCAAGAACCAGCGCAGCGCCCGAAGTCAGAACCGTGGCAATCTCCGAAACTGCCGCATCGAAGCTCACAGAGGCGAACTGAAGCACCCGGGCCGCTGACGTGATGGCAAAGCGATCAATCTGAGCGGCCGCCAGATTGGGAATGCCGCCATGGCTCACCGCCACGCCCTTTGGGGTTCCGGTCGAGCCCGAGGTGTAGATCACGTAGGCGGTGTTCTGCGGATGCACCACAACGGCCGGCGCCGTCCCGGGATGGCGCGCGATCGCAGGCCAGTGATCGTCAAGCCGCACAATGCGGGCGCCCTGCGCGGGCAGCCGGTCGCGCAAGTCCGTCTGCGTGACCAGCACCGGCGCGCCGGCATCCGCCAGCATGAAGGCCAGCCGCTC
>DASXLF010000585.1:0-1968 GCA_036496405.1 Steroidobacteraceae bacterium
CGGTGAAGGGTGCCACGCTGATCGGCTCCGGCTCCGAGGCGCTGACCCGCGTCGGCATGGTCGGCAACGACCTCGAGCTCGATCCGGGCATCGGCACCTGCGGCAAGGATGGCCAGGGCGTGCCGGTGGGCGTCGGCCAGCCGACCTTGCGCATCGACCGGCTCACGGTCGGCGGCACCGCCTAGCCCGGACATTTCACCAATAAGTCGAGCCGGTGTTGTCCGAGGCTGGTTTTGGGCACACGGCTCGATGTTGCGGTCGAGTCGAGGGACTGGATGGGGTTGCGCCCGTTTTTGGACGCACGACCCCCTTACCCCCGTTGTTTGTCGACGTGCCGGGGACAGCACTGGATAAGCTTCAGGGGGCCAGCGCCTGCACCGCGCTGAGGAACACGCTGCGCAGCGGATGATGCGAGGCCAGCAACACGCGAACGCGGCGCGTGTTGCGTACGATGGCCGCGCCGATCTTGAGCAGCCGCACGCGGATCGTCGCTGCGGTTGCGCGCTCGAGCTCACTGCCTTTGAGCGCGAGCTCGCGCAGTCGCTGCATCAGCGTGTAGGCCAGCGCGGCCAGCAACAAGCGAAGCTGGTTGGCCGCGAAGCGGTGGCAGCTCGCACGCGTGCCGAACAGATCGAGCTGCGCCTCCTTGATGCGGTTCTCGGCCTCGCCCCGGGCGCAATACAGCCGCTCGTACAGCTGTGCGGCGTCGCCTTGGAGATCGGTCACGACGAAGCGCGGGTTGTTGCCCTGGCTCCCGTGCTCCAGCCGCGTGATCACCCGACGCGGGGTGTCCCAGCTGTCGGCCGCGTAAACGAACTCATCGATCAAGCGCTGCTTGGTGCCGGTGCGTTCGTACTCGTCGGCGAGCATCGCCTCGGCGTAACGCACCGTGGCCTCCAGCCGCGCATTGCGCGCGAGCCCGACGATGTAGCTCACGCCCGAGCGCTCGCACCAGCGCAGCAAGCGTTGGCGGCAGAACCCGGAGTCGCCGCGCACGATGATCCTTGCCTCGGGCCAGGCCTGGCGCAGCCGCTGCACCAGCAGCTTGATCACCGCCGCAGCGTTCTTGGCGCCGTCGATGCGGCTGCGCCGCAGCACGCACGCCAGCATCGCCTGGCCGCAAAACACGTACAGCGGCAAGTAGCAGTGGTGGTCGTAGTAGGCGTGGAACTCGGCGCACTCCTGGTTGCCGTGCAGCGGCACGTCCGAGGCGTCGATGTCGAGCACGAGTTCAGTCGGCGCCGCCTGGTGGCTGGCGATGAACTGATCCACGAGCACGCCATGCAGCGCAACGGCCTGCGCTCGCGTGGCCCGTGTTTCCAGCCGGCTCAGCGTGGGTGCGCTGGCCAGCGCATCCACGCGGCCCACGGCGGTCTGCATCAACAAGTCCGAGCGCAGCGCGTCGTGGTCGTTCAGGTCTTCGTAGCCACAACACAGACCGTAGATGCGCTGGCTCAGCAGGTCTCGCAAGCTGTGCGTGATGCGCGTCGGATCGCGCGGGTCGCTGAGCACCGCAGCCGCCGCGCGGCTCAGCCCGATGCGCTCGTCCACTCGGCGCAGCAACAGCAAGCCGCCGTCCGAACCGATGTCCCCGCCTTCGAAGTTGGCTTGAATCACGCGCCGACCCAGGCGTCCCAACTCCATCGTCCCATCGGTACACTTTGGCATCGGCAGTCCTCGGTTGTCACGGGCGTCAGATACCTATGACAACGCGCGCAAGCACGAGGCTGCCGACCCTCTACTGGTGAAATATTCGGGCTAAGCTGCTGCCCACAGGTATCGAGTGGCCGGCCAGAGCTGGGCCTGATTCGAGCGCGCTCGATCGAACTGGCAAACGCGCAGCCGCGCCCAGCGTGCGACCGAAGCGCTCGCGAGTCAATGACGGATCTGTGCAGCCGAACCCGAAGTAAACAACGACGATGTCGCTGGTACAAAGCCCCGGCGATGGCTGAATGGGTTTGAGCTGCG